>NZ_FZOB01000015.1 GCF_900188395.1 Desulfurobacterium atlanticum
GGTATGAATGGGAGAACGCCTTTTGAGGTTTTAAAGAGTAAGTTGGATTGTTTGTTTAATCTTAATGTTGCTTGTTTCCCTGTTGTGCTGCTTGAGGATGTTTTTGTGGTGGCTAATAGGCTGGGGGTATTGGAAAAGGGTGGGGAGAATGTGCTCACCCCCTACCGTCAACCCTTCAAAACAAAACATGAATTAGTATTATTAGAAATGCAATCTGTAAAACTGATGCTGATATTCCGAAAAGTAATGCAAGAGGTCCTTCTTTAAGAAGCTCTGAAAATTTTATTCTCATTCCGATTCCTGCTATTGCCACTACAAGAAGATACTCACTTGCAAGTTTTATAAGATGAATAACACTAACTGGAAGATATCCGGAAGAACCTATTACGCTTAGAAGGAAAAAAGCGATTATAAATGGAGGAACTGAAAATTTCTTTTTTGTGCTCTCTGTTCCCTCTCCTGCAAAAATATAGGAGAAGACGACTGCTATGACACCAATCATCAGAACTCTTGCCATTTTAAACAAAATTGCATATCTTGCTGCTTCAATACTTACAAATGAACCGGCCACAACAACCTGTCCAACGGATTGAAGACCACCACCAATTAACGCTCCTGTTTTAATAACATCATAATGAAAAACTTTCAGAGCAAGAATGGGAAGAAGGAACATGGATATTGTTCCTACAAGATTTACAACTGCAACAGGAATACCAACTTCATCCTCTTCAGCCTTTAAAATTGGGGCAACTGCTGCTATAGCCGAAGAGCCACATACCGCATTTCCTGTTCCCATAAGAAGTGAAAACTTTTCAGAAAATCCAAGTAACCTGCCTATTATGTAGTTGGTCAGGATAACAAAGGGAACAAGTAAAAGGACAAGAAGGATTCCTTTAATTCCCACTTTTATAAGGGCATTTAGATTTAGACCTATACCAAGCAGGGCTATTGCAAGGGCGAGAATTTTACTTTCGGCAAACTTTACTCCCGGTTGAAACCTTTTGTCCTTTGCCAGTGTATTTCCTGCGATAATTCCGAGAAGGATTGCAAAACTGTCAGCACCAAGTGATGGAAGTAATTTTCCAAACAAAATTGAGATAACAGCCACGATAACACACGCTGTCAATCCGTCAATTATCTTTCTGTCAATCATTGTTAACCTCTAAGATGCTCTTCTCGTCTATAAAGAGAAGTTTCAGAGCTTTTACTTTTAAACCGTAAGCTTCAAAAATGCGCTTATAAAAATTAAGCTGTTTCTTGTATTCTTCAATACTGTTTTCGTTGATATATCCTGTTTTAATGTCCCATATTTCAACTGAATCTTTTTCTTTTAAAATGATGTCAACTCTACCTGATAAGAACTCTTTGCTGTTAAAGTGTTTTACGTCAACTTCTGTTTGTGCATTTTTTAAAAAAGACAGTTCATTTTCAAGGTAATCAAATATTTCGTTAAGTCTTGGGATTAATATATTTTTTACAGCTTGAAATTTGGTTGTTGCATAGGAGATAGCTTTTTTCCTATCAGCACCTTTTATAAATGCTTCACATAAAAGGTGGACTGCTGTTCCATAATCTTTAGGAGATATTCCGTAAGGAGCTGGAGTTCCTCTTTCATTTGTAAACTTTTCCTTATTTTCTTTTCTGGTAGGATAGGTTACCGGGATTGTTTTAATCTCCTTTTCTGCTACAACTTCAAATGTTTCGTCTTCTCTTTTTTTCTCTTCAATTTCTGGAAATTTATCAACCACAAAGTTTTTAAATATCTCCACCGGAGAGTTGTCGCTACCGTAAGGGAATTTCAGCTCCTTTTTTGTTTGTAATAGTGCAGTTATAAGTCTGTTTTTAGCCCTTGTCATGGCAACATAAACAAGGTTTTTTGATTCTATCTCATCAAGATACTGGTCAACCTTTTTAAGCATATAGAAAAATGGACTGCTTTCAAATTTTTCCTCTTCTGTTTCCCTATCCTGTGAAGGGATGTGAAACAGCTTAACTCCAAATCCAACACTGGTGTAAAGGAATTTTCCTGTGGGTGGATTTCTTCCCCAGGGTAGAAGGATAACGGTGTCAAATTGAAGACCTTTAGCGGCGTGTATTGTCATAAGAAAATAGCCGTTTCTCTTTTCAGGGCTTTTCTGAACAGCTTTTTCCCGAGAATTCATAAGTTTTTCTATCTCTTCAACCATTTTATCAAAAGATAGGTAGTTTTCTTTTTCAAATCGGGAAACTTCTTTTATAAGTTCAAGAATGCTAAAGTAAGATTCGCTATCAATTACCGACAGGATATCCATATATCCTGTTATTTCAAGAAGTTCTGTTAAAAGAACAGAGTGGAGCTCTCTGTCTTTTTTATTTCTTATGACTTCAACAGTATCCAAAAACTTTTTTACCTTTTCGTCAAGGGAGAGATTTCCTGTAGTTCCCTCTTTTATAAAGGAAAGTGTCTGATAGTGGTCAAGTCCGCAAAATCTTGATGATAGTAGCAGAAATAGAGATTTCTTATCTTCTTTGTCCTTAAGCCATTTTAAAAGATTTAAAAACTCCTTCATTCCGTAAGTGTTAAAAGGATTTGTTCCTACTGTTGAGTAAGTTATACCGTGTTCTCTTAGAACTTCCTCAAACTTCTCAATGTCCCGCCTTTTTCTTCCTATGACAGCAACCTGTCCTTTTAAAGAATCTTCATAAGTAAGTTTTAGCGCTTTTTCTGCAAATTCTCTCTCGTTGTAGGTTTCATAGATTATGGTTTCAACTTTACCACCTTCTATTACTCCCTCAAAAGGTTCAAAAGATAGCTCCACTCCAAGGGGTTTATCACTTTTATTGTAGAGAATGTCAAAGGTTTTGTTGAAAATCTCTAAAAGATTTTTTCCGCTCCTATAGTTGGTTGTTAAGTAAAATTTGTTCTTAATTTTTTCTGTTGCTTCTTTCCATATTGAAATGTCCGCTGACCGGAATCTATAAATTGACTGTTTCGGGTCTCCAACGACAAAAATTTCAGGTGGTGAGGAAGTTTTTTCTTTTAACGTTTCTATAATTTTCCATTGAAGAGGGTCTGTATCCTGAAACTCATCAACAATTATCACTTTGAAATTTTCTGCAATCTCCTCTCTTATGTTATCTTCATCTTTAACCATTTTGTATGTGAGTTCAAGAAGGTCGTTGTAACCTATTTTTCTGTTCTCTTTTTTAAGAAATTCATACTTTTCAAACGATTTTTTAAGGAGATACACAAGATTTTCGGCTATCTCTTTCTCTTTTTTCATATTTTTAAAAGCTTTTTCTGAGAAGGAAAAATCTCTGACTATCCGCCTGTAGCTTTCTATTACAGATTCAAACATTTTGTCAACAGAAAAACTTTCTCTGAAAATAGCGTATCTTGTTCTGTGTTTTATGCTGGTTTTAATAAAATTGACAACCGTTTTGAGCCCATCAACGTAATCTGATGATATTTTATTTATAAGATTTTTAAGAAATTTAAGGTCTGTTTCTCCAATTATAGAGTAAACAGCTTCATCAAGAAGTTCTTCAATCTCTATATCTGTAATCTGTTCACAATCTATGTCAAGATACCCGTTTCTTATTCCAAATCTTTTAAGGAGATCGTAGCAGAAAGAGTGGATTGTGCTTATGTGGGCAGAAGGAAGGTATAAAAGAGCTTTTTCAAAATTCTGTTTTCCCTTGTTTATCTCTTCATATATTCTGTTTTTAACACGGTCTTTTAGCTCTTTGGCTGCTGCTTCTGTAAAGGTGATAAGAACTATCTCATCTACCGAAATGCCTTTCTCAAGATATGTGATAAATTTTTCAACTATAAGTTTTGTTTTTCCTGTGCCGGCGTTTGCTTCTACGATAGCATCTTTGTTGAAGTTGAGAACAGCTATCTTATCTTCTGATAGTTTTTTCATCTTCCACCCGGTAAAATAGATGATTTTCAAAAACTGTTTTTATCTTTTTAAGTTTACCTGTATCTTTTACAGGAAAGGCTTTAAACGGTTTTTTAAGCAGCAGTTCTGCCTGATAACTTAACCTTCTATCCCAGATTATATCATCAGTTTTTTTACACATTTTACAAACAGTTCCCCCTTTCTCTAAAGAGAAAGCGACAATTTTGGAAGAACCGCAGGAAACGCACTGTTTTAAAACAGGAAAAATTCCTTCAAAGTATGAGAATTTTACAAGAAACATTGTAGCAGCAAGAAGATATTTTTCATCTATACTGAAATAAAATTTTGTTAGCTGGTAGATTTTTTTGTTTGGAGCAAGCACCGCTTTGTCAAGATAAGTAGATAATAGAGAAAGGTATTTAAATTTACTAAAATTTTCTGGAAAGTGGTGTTTTATAAGTTTTATATTTTCTGCTTCTGCTTTCTCTTCAAAAATCTTTAGTTTGAAGATAGATATGGAAAAAGGTTCAGCGGCAAGAGGAAACTCTTTTAAAGACGGCTTATAAAGAATGTTGATTTTCCCAAGTTTTAAAGTGAAAACTGTTAAATGAGAAAGCTTTTCTGACAAAATCTTTCTTTTTAGAACAATTCCTTCAGTTTCCATAGTCGGAATTATAATTTATAAACATGTGAAGGCAAGTGAAGTTATGAAAATCTTCTTACAACGTTTTCTATCTCCCTTATAGATACAGGTTTTGAAAAGTAATATCCCTGCCCTTCCTTTACCTTAAAACTTTTAAGGAGTTCTACAACTCTATCGTTTTCTATATACTCTGCTATTATATCTATATTAAAAACTTCGGTCATAAAAGAGATAAGGGAAACTACTTTTTTTAGGTTTTCATCATTTTCTATATTTTTTATTAAGGAACCGTCTATTTTTATTCCTGCAAGCATACCTCTTTTCACAAGTTCAGCTACAAGACGGAATGAAGAGTAGCCACTTCCAAAATCGTCTATATAAATAAGAAAGTCAAGGTCTCTACTTGCTATTTCAAGGATTTTAAAGTTGTCAAAAAGGACCTGCTCAGTTATTTCAACATTTACTTTTATGCCAGCATTTTGAAGAAACTGAACGGTTTTTGAGAAAGCATCTCTGTAAAGTGCTGAACCGAGAGATCTGTGGGAAATGTTTATGTTTATCGGGCACTTTAACTGAGCAAGTATTTCTCTGTATGTTAGAAGCTTTTGAAGCACTTTTAAATCGCACTCTATACTTAAATTGTTTTCATAAAGTTCGTCTATAAAGTAACCGGCTGATATTACTTTATCATCCTGTATTACTCTCATAAGCACTTCAAAATGGTTTATCTTTCCAGTTCTAAGGTCAACTATCGGCTGGAAATAAACATCTATTTTATCTTCTCTCAGACTTTCCAGAATAAGTTTCAGCTTTTTTCGCTTTTCCTGTATGAATTTCTCAAGTTCAGCAATGGTTTCAAGACTTGCTTTCTTCTCATTTACAAGAGACAGTTTTGATTTTGTTAGTAACATGGAGGAGATAAGGTCAGAAGTTGTGCTGAATTCTTCCTTTTTTAGCTGAAGTGTTACAAGGATTGTTGTTAAAAGTATATTTTCATCGGCAGCTTCAATCTCAAAATCTGAAAGCATGGACATAATTTTTTCTTCAATCTCTATAATTTCTCCGATTGAGAAGCCATTTTTGAAAAGAATAACAAGAGAACCGTTTGTAACAGATAAACATTCACTACCATGGGTTAAATTCATGTTTACAAGCAATTCTTTCACTTTAGCTTCAAGTTTTCCAAACATTACAATTGCTGTTTCAATCCCGTAAATTTTTACAAGCTCATCGTAGTTTCCTATGGATATTAAGGTTAAAAATGTTTTTTCATTATTTTCCACTTCTTTTATAAGAGCGTCAGAAAATCTTTTGATATCTTCAACTTTTTGTTTTCCGAACTCTTTGACTATTTCTGTAACGTCTGTGAATATAAAAACTACTCCTTCTCTTTCCTTAAAGCATTCTATTAAATAATCTTTCTCATTTATGGTTTTTAAGATGGTGCACGAATACCTGTTTTCAGGTTGAAGGATTGTTAAAGGACAGTTAATGGAATCATCTTCACACTCAAGTTTTCCAAATATTATCTGACTGCAGGTTCCATTTGATGGATTTTCAGTATTGAAAATTTCTCTGAAAGCTTCATTTGAATAGATGATTTCTCTATCTGGTTTTACTACAAGGACAGGTTTTTTTAGTTTTTCCCAGACCTTTAATTTTTCTTCTGTCATCCTATTCTCCATAGGTTTTTCCTAATTTTGAATTATAATATTTTTTGATGATGATTATCAATCTTGGGAACTATCTAAAATGAACTCAGGAGAAGGAATGTTTACTATTCATGGCTGGTCTTTTGATAAAAGTGTATGGAGAAATACAGAGTTTGAGAAATTTCACCATTTTGAACTTCCAGGTCACGGGGAATCTCCGTTTAAAGAGACCGATTTAGAGAAACTTGCTTTTGAAATGGGTGAAGTGGTTTCCGGTGGGACTGTTGTAGGATGGTCTATTGGTGCAACGGTAGCTTTGCTTTTAGCGTTCTATTTTCCTGCAAAGATTGAGAGACTTGTCCTTTTTTCTCCTACTCCATCTTTTTGTAAGGTTTCTCAAAATCCAATTGTTTGTAAAAATTTTTTAAGAAAACTGAGAAGGGATTATGAGAGAACTGTTAAGTGGTTTAGAAAGGAGTGCAGGTTTGATGGAGATGTTCCACTTCCTGAGAAAGAAAAAGCTATAACACTCCTTGAAAGTTTCATGAAACTTGATATTTCTGATATTCTTCCTAAGATAAACGTTCCCGTTTCAATTTATGTTGGTCAGAAGGATAAAATTACAACTTTACAGGGAGCGTTCCAGGTGTTTAGGTATCTTCCAAAAGCCACTTTGAAGGTTTATCCTGGAAAAGAGCATTATATTTTTGGTGGTATTTAAGTGTGGGCTTTAGAAGATTTTTCGGTTGAAAAGCAACTTTAATAGGAGATTTTACATACAAACTCAACATCTTTTTGGAAAGGATTGATTCATGAAAAAAGTAGCGTTTTACACACTTGGTTGTAAGATGAATTTTCATGAGACCGCCTATATGCAGGAACAGTTTAAAAATAAAGGCTATCAGATAGTTCCTTTTGATGAGGTGGCAGATATTTACATCATAAATACCTGTACGGTAACTTCAACAGCAGATGCAAAATCAAGGAAGGCTGTAAGAAAAGCAAAGAGAAAAAATCCTGAAGGAGTTGTGGTTGTTACGGGATGCTACAGTGAAGTTTATCCTGAAGAGGTAGAGAAAGTTAAAGAAGCTGACATAATTACCGGAAATGTTGAAAAGTTTAGAATGGTTGAAATTGTGGAGAATTTTAGAAAGCAAAAGTTGGTTTGCGGTGTATGGAATGAGGTAAAATTTTTCCCGCTTGTTAATCTTGATTACGGCAGAAAGAGCAGAGCTTTTGTTAAAATTCAGCAGGGGTGTGAATCTTTCTGTTCCTACTGCATCATACCTAAAGCAAGAGGAAAGTATCTCAGCGAACGTCCGGAAAAAGTGATAGAACACATTAAACTTTTAATAGAAAGGGGATACAGTGAAATAGTTTTAACCGGCACACACCTTGGAGCTTACGGTAAAGATATGGATTATTCACTTGCTAAACTTCTGAAAGAGTTAATAAAGATTCCTGGAAGGTTTAGAATAAGGTTAAGCTCTATAGAACCACAGGAGTTTACTGAAGAATTGATAGAAGTTGTAACTTCTGAAAAGATAGTTTCGCATTTTCATATACCCCTTCAAAGTGGTAGTAATAAAATTCTTCAGCTTATGAGAAGAAGATACACCAGAGATTATTTCTTTTCACTTGTTGAAAAGTTGACTCAGATTAAAAAAGATGTTTGTATCGGGACAGATGTGATGGTAGGTTTCCCTGGAGAAGAGGAGTGTGATTTTATGGAAACGTTTTCCTTGCTGAACGATTTACCTGTCGGATATCTTCATGTTTTTCCATACTCTGAAAGAAAGGGAACCAGGGCGTATTTTATGGAAGGTAAAGTAAAAGACAGTATTAAAAAAGAGCGGTCGGAAAAACTTATAGAGCTTGGCAGGGATAAAAGTTTCAAATTTAGAGAGAGATTTAAAGGAAAATTCCTTGAATGTGTGCCTCTTGGAGAGGAAGGGGGAACTGTTGTTTTAAGCGGTAATTACATCCATATTAAAGTTGATAAGCCTGCGGGCAACGAAAAATTTTTAAAGGTGAAGCTAACGGAAGTTGGAAAGGAGAGGGAAGATAACAGAGGAGTCATTGTTTCTGAAGATGCTTTAAAAACATAGTGGCGTAAGCTCCTTTTGGCAAATAGAAAAAAATGTGATTGCCAATTTTTTTAAGTTCTTTTACATTTATATAGGTCATTCTGTAATCCCCTTTTATTTTCAGATGTTTAAGAAGGCTTAAAAATTCATTTAGCGAAAAACCTTCTTTCTGAAGAACGGTACTGTAATAAAGTTCTGATTCAAGAAGTTTCTTTTTATATCCCAGTATAGTCCAGAATTTTGGTAATTTTGAGATGTCAATGTTTTCTGGAATGAAGAATTCTTCTTCCGCTTCTGCAATAAAGTATCCTTCGGTTTTCTCTTTTAAATATGTTTCAAGGCTTTTGTTCCAGAGAAAGCTCAGATAAGAATCTATGTAAAAGTTTTCAATCCATTTCAGTTTTTTTTCAGGAGAACCGATTAACTTTCTCAGTAGTTCCTTTCCTTTATCTTTGTTTCTTTTCAATCTTTGAATATCATAATAGTTTATGAACCAGCTTTTTTCGGATATTTCAAGGTTTTTAAGATTAATGGCAAATCTATTCCCTTTTAGCTGTCCCACTTTTAGTTTCTTGCTTTTTCTACCGATGAATTTTAGAATAAACCAGCTATCTTTTTTTAAAGTTTTTTTTAAAAAATCTCCTTTAAATGTTTCAAAAGTTATAAACTGTGAAGAAATAGAGATTTTATCTTTCATTCCCGCATAGCTGAAGTTAAGCTTTCTTGCCAGCTCTTTGGTTGTAAGGTTTCTTTTTACGAGAAGATAAAGAAAATGCTTTCCGTTTTCGCTTATCTCATGTTCAGCAATCTCTTTAACTATAAAGTCTTCCGGCTCTGTTCGTTTCCAGTTAAATTTGATCATACAGCTTTGTCCTTCTCTTTTGCCCTTAACATACCGCAAGCGGCTGATATGTCCTGTCCCCTTGAGTCTCTTATAAATGTTGCTATTCCTGCATCCCAGAGAGTCTTCTGGAAAACCTCTATCTTTTCTCTGGGAGGCCTTTTAAACGGCGAACCGGGATACTCATTAAACGGAATAATGTTTATCTTTACAGGAATTCCTTTAACAAGTTTAATCAGTCTTTTTGCGTCTTCTACAGAATCGTTTATTCCCTCCATTATAAGGTATTCAATCATTATTCTTCTTACGTTGTTTGCCGGGTAATTTTTAAGCTCTTTCATTATCTCTTTTATTGGATAGCGTTCATTTAACGGTATAAGCTTGTTTCTTGTATTATCATCGGTTGCGTGAAGAGAGAGGGCAAGCTTTATTTTTGGAAGTTCTTTTGCCATTTTTCGTATTCCCGGTATTATTCCGCAGGTAGAAACTGTTATTTTCCTTGTTGAAAGTCCGAGCATTCTGTCATCTGTGAAAATCTCTATACTTTTTTTAAGATTTTCAAAATTAAGCAAAGGTTCTCCCATTCCCATGAAGACTATGTTGGAAATTCTTTTCTCTGCACCAATATCCCTTTGAACACTTATATACTGGTCAACAATCTCAGAGGTTGTTAAGTTTCTTGTAAAGCCATCTTTTGCTGTAAGGCAAAAGGCACATCCGACAGGACATCCAACCTGAGTTGATATACATATTGTGTTCCATCCTTCTTCTGGAATAAAAACCGATTCTATTCGGTTTCCATCTTCAAGTTCAAAGAGATATTTTACCGTGCCGTCTGAAGATTTTTCCTTTTTTAGAATTTTAAGATTATATATTTTTGCTTTCTTTTTTAGTTTTTCTCTGTCTTCTTTTGATATATCTGTCATCTGGTCAAAGTCTGTAACAAGTTTTTTATAAAGCCACCTTGCTATCTGAACGGCGCGGTATTTTTTTAAACCTTCAGAAAGCACAAATTTTTCAAGTTCTGGAAATGTAAGGGATTTAAGGTCGGTCACCTTTGTTCTCCCTGTAGGTTCTATGTAGTTTGTAAGTCTTGTATATGCCCCAGGATGTGGCAGTGATGAATAGAACGGCAACAATAACTACAAGTAGAAGATTTAACCAGAACATTCTTAACCCTTAATAAAATTTACTGAGAAGGAAAATATAGCTGAGAAGCTCTTGAGTCAATAAGCGGAAGGGAAAAAATCCCTTCCTATTTTGTAGTTTATCCTTTAAGAACAGCTTTTACACCAAGCTCATATTTAGGATTGTTGATTGTGAAAATCTGGAATTTCTGGTATATAGGACCTTCATAGGTCACTTTGCCGTTTTCTTTTGCTCTTACGATGACCGCAGGGTTGTTCGGTTCGTTTGTAGCGGAAGTGTATTCGTTGTTCATGAGTTTAAGGTCTGGAACGATGTAGAGAATATCTATTTCTGTGTTTCCTATTTTTATTTTATCGCCAGCTTTTACCTTTGCTTCTTTTACAACTTTTCCGGTTGTTTTATCAATAATCACAACATCGGCAAATTTCCATGTTTTTTTCACCTCTTCAGGTATGTTGACCGGTTTTGTAAGCTTTGTCATCGTTTCAGGATGCATTCCAGGTTGCATCTGCCCCATTCCCATCATTCCCTGAGGAGGCATACCCATGGTTCCGTTTATTGGTGGGTGTCCTGGCGGAAGCTGTGTTTGATTTCCGATTGGTGGGTGCCCCGGTGGAAGTTCTCCTGCAGGCATATTCATTGAAGTTGTTTCTTTCTCCTGAGTTTCACTTTTTTTTCCACATCCTGCAACTGCAACAGAGGCAGCAAGACACAGAAAAAGAGCTGTCTGTTTTTTCATCCTTACACTCCTTAAAAGCTTTTATTTGAAATTTGATTATATACCACACAGGCTAATCTTCAAGGGTTAACACACCTTCCAACTTTCTAAACTTCTTTATAAGAGAAGGGATAAAAGATGCTAAAACCGTTAATTGAGAACGATTTACACATAGTTTATCATCTCCGTAACATCTCTCAATTTTTACAGAAAAAAGTTTCTTTAGATGTTCTACTGTGAATTTTTCAACATCCTGATTTTTATCGCTTATGTATATACTATCAACAAATCTGGCTACTTTCTCCGCTATTACCCAGCTAATAAACCTTCCACCGATAATTCCGAGACTCTTTATTTTCTTATCTTTAATCCGGTCAGCCAGTTCATCAACGGTCATTTCAGGTTTATTCTTTTCGCCAAGAGGTGAGTTTAGAAGTAGAAACCAGTGGGCATCTCCTACAAATACTCCACCTATCTTCTTAAGTGGATAGATGTTTTCCTTTCCGAGAAAATTGGCAGATTTTACTATTACTTCAGAGACAGTCCTGTCAGCAGGCACAGGAAACGGAGAATCTTCAATTTCTTCTGCCATTATTTCCATAACTTTCGGTAGTCCAAATTTTTCAACTGTTGCTTCATAAGGCATGTAGCCTGACATATACGCGTGGTGATTTCCGGGAAATCCACTGATAACACTGTTAAGCCCACATTTCAAACCAAATCTTAACTCATCTTCATACTGTCCATTTGTGGCAACTATCTTTCCTTTTGAAACAATCCTAGCCATAACAACAGCTTCACCAAAGGCTCTTACTCTGTTTTTTGCACAGTTATAAGGTCCACCTTCTATAACTATTTCATCAATTTCGTAATCAATACACGCTTTCAATCCTTTTATAAGCTCATCTTTCCCGTCTCCAACACATATTATTGCACCTACTCCTTTTCCAGAACTTCTGGCTTTCTCTATTACATAAAGAGTTTCGTCCGGCGGAGCGGCATGAGAGGTGTTTTTCTGAAAACTCATAAAACTTACACTTATAGACTGGCAGATTGAGAACCACTTTTCCATCTCTTCTTCGTTTGCTTTTTCCTTTTCAATCAATCTTTTATGGATTCTGCCTCTTGGACATCCATTAAAAGGCTTTCCGGTTCTGTAACAATCAGCAGGACAGTTTACAATCTCTTCAGGATATCGCATCGGTCCATACTTTCCAAAATGATCAACATCAATTGGCATATCTGTTAGTTTTCTTAACTCTTCCATAAGAGCGAAAGGAGTTTTTTCAAGCTTTTCCGCTATATCAGCAATGGCGTAAGAGCAAACATGAACAGGAAAACCCAGCCTGTCAACTAACCTAAAACTGCCCTTTATCTCTGCAAGGGACTGCTTGCTGCTTATTACATCCACAAGGATTTCATTTAAATCACATCCAAACGGAAAGGATTTGTAAATCTGCCCCAATTTTGAAAGTTCCTGATCAGTGAGCATTTCTATATTTTCTTTCAATTCATTAAGATTTTGTTTTCCTTCAGTTTCAAGGTTTAAAATAGCTGAACAATCTCCATCAAGCACTCTGTCTATCAGCTCTCTCATTTCTTTCTCCTGTAAAACTCTCTCAAAATTTCTACTGCCATGGTATCAGCTATTCTGTCAAGGATTACAGATGAAATTGGTAATTTCTCTTTTATTAAAATCCCCGTTCCTATAAAAAGTACATTTTTCAGGTTTTCAGGAAGGTTAAATTTCTTTAGAAAAAGTGCCGGTCCTTTTTCCACAGATGAAAGTCCTCTGTAAACTCCAATTTTTTCATCTCCAAAACCGAAAACTCCGTTTGTTGTAATAAACGGAATTTCCAATTTGTGGCAAAATTTTATAATTTCAGAAATAAGAGGGAGAGTGTTTCCTCCTGCTATTGTTGAAACGACTATATCCGCTCCTTTAAGTTCTTTAAGGTTTTCAGCAGAAAAGTTGAAAGGGTATGCTTCTATCTCTTTATATTTTGTATCGGGAGTTAGAAATTTTCTTTTTAGAAAGGATGCTTTGTTTTCTTTTGGAATAGCTCCTTTTTCTATGTGGTAGTAATCGTTTTCCTCTATTGTCCCACCATCGTAAATCACAATGTGTCTAAATCCTCCCCGATGGGTCATTAAAATTCTTTCAAACACTCTGATTCCAAGTCTTCCAGCTCCTAAGAAAACGATTTTTCCAGAAGGTATCAGTGTTCTTTCAAGTAATTCAACTTTATCCATAAGTTTACTCCTTCATAAGCTCTTTTAAAAATTTAATTGTTTTTTCCACAGCTTCCTTCTTTCGCCGCTCTATCTCTTTTAAAGTAGCTTTTGCAAAGTCTTCTATCTGTGTTTCAGTTTCTATCGTGTAAAACTTATCTTTAAAAAGAATTGTAACAATACCCTTTCCGTTTCCTGCACTTGAAGCAACGCAGATATCTGCTTTTGTCTTTATTTTCAGCGCCGTTGAGAGTTCACGGGTTACTTTTATGTTTTCCTGTTCATTGTAAACTTTAAT
The DNA here is from genome assembly GCF_900188395.1 of Desulfurobacterium atlanticum. Taxonomy (NCBI): domain Bacteria; kingdom Pseudomonadati; phylum Aquificota; class Aquificia; order Desulfurobacteriales; family Desulfurobacteriaceae; genus Desulfurobacterium; species Desulfurobacterium atlanticum. Next base: position 13,505 of record NZ_FZOB01000015.1, read on the forward strand.
ACCCTTTAACGTAAAAGAAGGTTTTGGAAGTTTTGCATCTAAAAATATCTTTGCTGTTTCAACAGAAGGGATGAAAAGAACGGAAATAACAGATATTGGAAGTGGATTTCTAACATAGGGAGCGGAAAGTTTATGAACGGTCATTCCTATTTCGCAGTGGGTAAAGCATTCAGCAGAGACAAAGGTGAAATTGTGGGATTTTGGCATCTACAAACTCCGCTGTTAATTTTCTCTGAATTCTTTTTATGAACTCTTTTATTCCAGGAATTTCGCTTTTATAATGTCCTATATCTATGTAACCGATTTTATTAACAGAAAATCTAACAGCCGTGTGGTGAACGAGGTCTCCGGATATCACCATATCAATATTTTCTCCAATTACTTTCTCAATGAACAAAGGAAAATTGAATCCACAGCCGCTAAAAAAGGCGATTTTTTTTACTCTTTCAGACGGGAAATAGTAGTTTATAGGTTCTGGAGATAAGGTTTTTATCGCATTTTCAAGAAGCTCTTTTACATCCGTCTCTTTTTCAACGTAAACTCCTATGCTGGAATCAAACTTTTTAATTTCAGTGAATCCGAAATTTTTCGCAAGCTGAAAATGACATCCCCATTCTATAAAGTCAAGTGGTGTATGAACAACAAAAACCGGAAAATCGGGTGTAAAAAAAGGTTTATGGTGAGAAATAACAACATCGTAGCTGGAAAAATTGCAAAACGGTAAAAGGTCAACAACAACAGCTACTTTGTTTATTTGTTCAGGCTTCTTCTTCCCGTACCAGCCGTAAAAATCCCCTTTCATTTTATAATTTTCAGGAACAAGTTCTCTAATGAAATTTTCAAACTGATACCAGTTCAAATTTAAGCTCCTCTATGGTCTGGTTTATTACCTTATCTATATAATTCCCATCTACTTCTGCGTTGGAAACACAAGATACGGTAATTACCGGAAACATCGTTGTTATCTCAAGAAATGAATTGCCATTTTTAAAATTGAAAAGAATATTTTCAGAAAAAAGCAGGTTTGGTACTGCGTAAAGAACTCCGTTTTCCTCTTCAATCCTGTCGGCTGTTTTCCTTGCAATTTTCACCGAAAGAGTCATAGTTCCAGAAGTTTTATAATTTTCACTTTTAAGTTTTATCTTAAAATCTGCTTCTTTTTCTGCAGGTAGCAGCATATCAGCTGAAGGTTCTTCACAGATCACGATTTTTCCTTTAAATCCTTCAACCTTTCTGCGGTTAACCTTTGCACCACCAAAACCGGTAAGGTCAATAATCAGGTCAAATACAGTTTTTCCACACGGTTTTTTGAAAGGTGAAATCTTCTCAACTTCTTTCTCTTTATCTATAAGAAAGATGTTTTCAAAGTTCTTTTTGAGAAATTCTCCTATAAAGATACCGTCAAGGTATCCTCCGACGATTAGGAGATTTTTTCCTCTGAAGTTTTTTAAAGTTTCTGCTTTTTTTCTTGAAATTTCTCTGGCAATATCTAAAAAAGATAGATTTGAGTAAACGGTTTTTGTTTTCCTTGTGATTCCACGATGAGATGGGGTTATTCCCACCCTTTTTAAGAGATTGATAGTGTCAAGGAAAATTGCAGTTTCTGTTGAAAGCCGGTGAAAGTGGTGGGGAGGAGAGGAAACAGCAGAAAGTATGTTGCTGTACCTGTCAACAATAACGGTAAAAGCCCCCGAACCAGGCAGGCCAAGTCTTCCCCTTGCAATAAAAAGTTCACAGTCTGAGACATATTTCCCGGAAAGTGCCTTTGAAAGAGCCGGAATTTGTGTTAAATCAAAGTATTCTGTAGGTATGGATATTTTTTCAACCTTTTTTATCCCAAACATTGAAAGTGCGTGCTTAAAAGCTTTAAACTTTTCTACGTTATCTGTTACTATTCCAATTTTACTGTTTAGTATCAGTTTTTTAATAGCTGCTGTTTCCTCTTTTTTATCGCCTTTTCTGTTTCCCGAGATTGACTCAAGAAACCCTTTCTTAAACGGATAGAGGTTTTCTGACATCTGTTTCAAAGCCCTCTTTTTCTAAGATTGGTAAAATCTCTTCCAGGATGCCAACGGTAGGAGAACCAACTCCTTTAATCAGCAGGGGATAATCTTTTGGAACTACTGTGGCTATGTTTGTTGCTCCGCTTTTTACAGCCGGAATTACTCCATCTTTTCCGATAGTTGGAAATGGAACGGTAAGTCTTTTAAGATTAGGTATAATTTCTTTTACCTCTTTTATAACCTTTAATTGAAGTTTTAAAGGTGCAAAGGGGGAATCTTCCATTGGCGTATTTTTGTAAGGATGAAAACCCATTACAGGAACTTCATCAACCTCTATCTCTTTCAAAAACTGAATATGGATTTTTCTATCTTCATCACTTTCACCTATACCGACAAGAATACCGCTTGAAAGTTCAATGCCAGATTCCTTTACAAGAAAACATACCTTCATACGTTGCTCTAAAGAATCATCAGGTTTTAGTTTTTTAAACAGATTTTTATTCATCGTTTCAAGATTGCAACATATTGTATCAACGCCCGTAATTTTAAGAAGTTTTATCCTTTCTTTATTTAAATCACCGCCAATGTTTATTAAAACTTTTAGCTTTGTGAATTCTTTTATTATTTCAAGGGCAGAGAGAACCTTTTTAAAGTTTCCGTAACCAGCAGATACGCTTACTCTTTTAATTCCGCTTTTTTCAATGAAAATCGCTGCTTCTTTTATCTCTTTTCTTTTTTTCTCTGTAAGGAAAAAATATCCATCAAAGGATGTACCTACTGCAAATCCACAGTAGGCACATCTGCATATAAAAGAACAGTAATTGCTAACATGAATAGTTGACGTTATCTCTATCATAAAACTTTTACTTTTAAGCTCCCAACACAGATTTAATACGTTCTATCGCATCTTCAACTTCAATGTTTAAAAGTCCTATATTGGCATCGGCTTTAATTACACATACAAGAATAGCTCTTCTTCCAGCCTTCTTTGAAAGAATGTTCTGTTTTGAGCACCTTATAAGGGCATCTTCAAAATCACCGGCCTCAACAACTTTAGAAAGTCTTTCAGATGTACCTACCACAGCAGCTGACATGGCAGCAAGTTTATCAGCACTCAGTCCTCCTTTAAGCATTGTTGATACAACGACCTGACCATCAGGAGTTGCAACAAGAGCACCGAGCATATCAGCGCCAAGAGCGTCTGCAAGGTCGGATAATATTTCTTCAAGCATTTCCCTTTTACTTGCCATAATTACCTCCGGAATACTGTTTCAGTAAAAATTTTAATCTCTTTCAGATATACCTTCATAGAACTTTTTCCATGATTCTCTTAAAATTCCTTTTAAAACATCGTCTCCTACAAGGTCTTCCATATATTCAACAAGCATTGGTGATGGAGCGGACATATAAACAGAGTCGGAAGGTTCAAATTTTTCCGCTTCTTCAAGAACTTCCGGGATAAGTTCTCCTATTTTTTCAAGAATATCAACAGCTGTTACTGTAAGTGGTTGCTCATTTTTTTCAAGAATCATTGATTTAAGGGAATCTTTCATGGCATCAACATTTAATAGTTTTATAAGACCTGCAAACCCGTATCTTGCAACAATGCTTGAAACAACCTGAAGTGATTGGGCTATTTGAAACTCTGTCATTGAACGCTTTGTCTTTAAAACATCCCTTGCTATCCTGTAGTATTCAACAGCACCGGTAAATGCTATCGCCGTGGTAATGATTCCCATATCTCCAACAGCGGATACAAGTTCTGCAGGGAGAAGATATACCTTCTTTCCAGCATCAATGGCAAGATTTTTCAGGTTATCTATCTGTTCCTGTGTTACTATCGGTTTTTTAAGAAGTTCATTTGTAGCTATAAGATAATGCTTGTGCTGTGGAGTGCCTGGAATAGCAGCAGGATGCATTGTTGAAAATCCTATATCTTCTCTTCCTTCCATAAATATTATATTTTGAAGATAAGAGTTAAGAACAAGAATTGACATTGTACATGTTGTGCAGATTACTGCGTTCTCTGCAAGATGTGGGACTATTGTTTCAGCAACTTTAAAAGTTATTCCACTTCTGAAAGGGGTAAAAAGGATTGCAACTTCAGCACCTTTAGCCGCTTCAACATCATCTGTTGTAAGTTTCACTCCCGCTTTTTCAACCTTATCAACTATTTCACGGGGGAGTTTCTCAAGGTGTGGGTCAGCGAGAGTTACGTCATACCCGGCTTTTGCAAATTCTATTGCCATTGCTGAACCGCCGTAAGGAGGTTCGCCTCCAAGCCTTTCAGGCACCCTTAGCTTGTTTAAATAATAATTAAGACTCCCAAATCCATAAACTGTAACCTTCATAGGCACCTCTTTAAAATAAGGTTAATATTACTTCATTCTACCACAATTATTAAGAATGTTTTATACAAGCTTAGATTCTTTCAATTTTTTACAAAACCGCTCTTTCTCTGAATATATACATCCGCAGTACTGTTGTCTGTATAAGTTAAGTTCTTTGGAAATCTCTATTCCTTTTTTCCATCCTTCTCTAAAGTCCTTATATAAAAAAGGAATATTAAATTTTCTACCTGCAAATTCTCCTATCTCTTTTAGTTTGTCATGGTACTGAAATTTACTGAAAAGTAATGTGGAAGTGAAAAAATCAAATTTTCCTTTTTTCGCAACACTTGCTGCAGTTTCAAGTCTTGTTTGATAGCATAAATAGCACCTGATAGGTTTTATTTCTCTAAAAGCTACCATCCTGAACCACTCTTCAAGATTGTATCTATCCAGATATATCGCCTTAATCTTCTCTTTATCTTCCAATTGCCTTACTGTTTCCATTCTTTTTAAGTATTCTTGATATGGATGAATATTTGGGTTAAAAAAAAGCCCTGTAATTTCAAAACCTTCATCTTTTAACAGCCTGATAGGATAACATGCACATGGCGCGCAGCAGATATGCAGAAGGAGCCTTTTCATGACTCAAGCTCCACATCAAGGTCTGTCTTTACAGTGTTTCCGCCGGCTTTTTCTGAAAGTTCTACCGCTTTAAGTGCTCTATCTATTATTTCATCCTCATGCATATCAGACCTTGCAACTGAAATTCCAACGCTTACAGTTGTTTTAAACCCGCTTTCTCCGACTTTAATAATCAACTCCTCCACAGATTTTCTTATACGCTCTCCAATTCTTATGGCATGTCCAAATGTTGTTCCTGGAACGATAATTCCAAATATACCGTCGTCGTAGTAGCAAATCACATCATTGGCTCTGAGAAGTTTTTTTAACTTTCTTGCAATTTCATCAAGAATAGTATCGGTGATCTCTTTGGAGTATTCTTTTACAAGATTCGGAAAGTTATCTATTTTTATCATTAAAACAGCAAAAGGATAGTTTCTTTCCCTGTAATCTCTAAATATATCTTTTAAAACTTTTTCAAAACTACTCTTTGTGGCTATTGATGTTAGGAATTCTATTAGTGCATTTTTTTCGGTCTCTTTTAATTTTTCAGAAAGTTTCTCTACCTGCGCTTTTGATTCTTGCAGTTTTTCCTTTAAAGAGCAGTTCTGTTTTTTTATCTCTTCTATGTTTTTTAGAACAGATTCCAGGAGAAGTTTTATACCCTTAGTATCTGCAGTTTCTATTGTTTTTTTAAATTCTCTGCTCTTTTTTTCAAGCAGCTTGTTGTGATTTTCAAGACTTTTTAGAACTTCTGAAAGTTCTTTCTCTATTTCTGAAGCTATTTTAGAAACGATTTCCCTATCTGCCTTATTTATTTTGAGTATGGTTTCTTTGATTATATCCTCATCAGGATATTTCTCTTTGAAGAGCCCTATGATTTCAGGGTCTGAATATTCTTTTCCAGATTCATAAATATAGCAGAAGATTTCAAACCACATATAATAATTAAACGGAGTTAGGGGAATGTTGTTTCTTGATAAAAATTTTATCTCTTCTTTTGCTATTGCTGTTATATTTTGAAAGTCCTTTGAAGTTAAAGGTTCTCCGTTGTTTATTTTTTCCATAAGTTTGCAGGATATTCTTTCTTTACTCATTGTTCTTCTCCCATACAACGTTTATACCGGCTGCTTCCATAGAGTTCTGGAAGGGTAAACTTCTTTTTGAAACTGTTATTTCAATCTTTTCGCAATTCCATTTTCTATTAATATTATTAATAACTGTTTCTGTAAAATCTTCAAGGTAGATAAACTCTTCGTTAGAAGTTCTTACAAGAAGGTTGTAAAGCTCCTGATAATCAACAAATTTTTCCGATAAAACTTTTATATCAACTTCAACTTCAACTCCAAGTTTTCTCTCCTCCTCATATACGCCACATCTGATATGTAATTTACATTTTCTAATAAATACAGTTACTTTTTTCAACTGCTACCCTCTCAACCTCTTTTATCAATTTTTCTACAACTTCTTTTTCGGGATATTTTCCTATTATTTTACCCTGTGAGAAAAGAATAAAAGTGTTTCCCGCAGCTGCAATCCCTACATCTGCAAAGGATGCTTCTCCAGGCCCGTTCACTGCACAGCCCATTACTGCAACAGACACAGGAGCTTTTATATGTTCAAGAGCTTCTTCAATTTTAAGTGCCAGCTCTGGAAGATTAACAACACACCTTCCACAAGTAGGGCATGAAATAACATCTACCCCTACTTTTCTTAAGCCGAGGGAAGATAGAATTTTAAAAGCTACTTTGACTTCCACTTTTGGATGAGATGAAAGAGATACCCTTAATGTGTCACCTATTCCTTTATAAAGAAGTATTCCTATGCCTGTGGCGGATTTAACCGCTCCAGAGAGAACTGTTCCCGCTTCTGTAATGCCTATATGTATGGGATATTTACACTTTTTTGCAAAAAGCTCATTTGCAATCACAGTTGTTCTTATGTCAGAACCTTTAAGAGAGAACTTCATGTTTGTGAAGCCTTCATCTTCAAAAAACTTCATGTAATTTAGAGCGGTTTCAACAACTGCCTCAGGCGAAGGATGTCCATATTTGGCAAGTATGTTTTTTGGTAAAGACCCTGTATTTACACCTATTCTTATAGGAATGTTTCTCTCGGTAGCTACTTTTATAATTTCTCTTACCTTATCCTGACTTCCTATGTTTCCCGGATTTATTCTTATTCCATCTGTACCTTTTTCTATTGAAAGAATTGCAAGTTTATGGTCAAAATGGATATCTGCAATAAGAGGTATAGAGATCTTTTCTTTTATTTTCTTTATATTTTCTGCAGCTTCTTTTGTCGGAACCGCCACCCTGACAATCTCACAACCAACCTTTTCAAGTTCCTTTATCTGATTAACCGTTGCCTTAACATCTTCTGTAAAAGTATTTGTCATTGATTGAACAACAATGGGATTCTCACCGCCGATAGGCACATTGCCTACATATATTACTTTACTTGTTCTTTTTTTTATCCACACTTTTTCCTCTTCACAAAAGCTTTTAAGGGGTTAAATTTTTCTGTATGAAAAAGATTATAGCTAAAAATTTCTCCACAGGTGCGAGAGATTATAAAAAATTTGCAACCATCCAGAAACTTTCCGGAGAAAATCTCGCCTTTTCTCTTGGAAAAATATCCGGTTCTGTTCTTGACATTGGAGCGGGAAGGGGAGAGCTTTCCCGTTTTTTTGAAGATTATGTAGCCCTTGATATTTCGCCTAAAATGTGTGAACTTGCGAAAGAGAATGGGGTTAAGAAAGTTGTCTGCTGTAATGCTGAAAATTTACCTTTTGAGGACAGCAGTATAGACAATGTTGTTTCAAATTTTGCACTACAGTGGATGGATGTTGAAAAAGTTATAAAAGAGGTGGCAAGAATCATTAAAAGCGGTGGGATTTTTGGGTTTGCCGTTCCTGTAGAAGGTAGTTTATCAGAGCTTTTTACCGCCTGGCAGAAAAGTTTTATTATTTATAAAGGAAAGCAGGATAAACTTTTCCAATTTCCTTCTGCCAATCTTTTTATCTATTGTCTGCGAAAGTATAACTTCAGGGTGTTGAAAAGAGAAATCAAAACTTACACAGTTTTAAAAGACTCTCCTTCTGAAGCTTTAAAGCTGATTACAGGTATAGGTGCAAGAAATCCTTACAGAAAAACTTACTTTTATCCAGGAAAGGAGTTCTACAAAACTTTTAAAATGTTTTTTGGGAAGCAAAGCAGAAAATTTCCGATAACTTACAACGTTTTGACAGTAATTTCCATTGCAAATTGAGATACTTTCTAAAAAGGTATAAATTAATAAATCGGGAAAATAAAATTAATGCAGGTATAAGGATGACTCCAAGAGAAAGAGATATTTTACTTAAAATAATTGAACTTTATATAGAAACAGGAGAGCCTGTTGGTTCAAGAACACTGCAAAAGAAGTATTCTATGAGTATCAGTCCGGCAACTATAAGAAACGTAATGGCAGACCTTGAAGATAAGGGTTTTCTTTATCAACCTCACACTTCTGCTGGCAGGCTTCCGACAGATGAAGGGATTAAATACTACATTAACTATCTTCTTTTTTCTACAGGAGAAACTGATACCGGGATAACAGCCCAATTGATAGATTATCTCAAATCTTCAAAAAAGCACTCCTTTGAAGATATATTTAATGCAGTTCTTAAGTTTTTGACAAAATCAACAGGTTATGTGAGTCTTGGAATCAATTTTGCCATAGATGCTTTAATTGTAAAAGAGATTTCTATGGTGAATGTTGCGTCTTCAAAGGTTTTAATAATTATCGCCTGTGAGCCCGACTATGTAATCCATCAAATATTTCCGATAAATGTTGAAACATCCCTTTTATCTAAAATCTCAAGAGAGCTTACGGCAAAGTTTAAAGGAAAACCGCTATCTTCGGTGAAAAAAGAAATCATTGAGGAGATGGATAAAATACAGAATGAGTTTATTGAACTTTCCTTTACTCTTAAATCACAGATATTAAAAATGGTAAATAGTGTAAATGACGTTAAAATTACAGGAACTTCAAACGTTTTTAATGTTATAGATGATGATTTAAAGAGACTTCAAGAATTGATAAAAATTTTAGAAGAAAAAAAGACTTTGCTTGAAACTTTTGAAAAACTTATTGATACTACCAACAAAATAACAGTTATTCTTGGAACAGATACAGAGATTGAAGCTCTTGAACCTTTCAGTATTGTTGCTGCAAAATATTCTGTCCGCTCAAAAGATGCAGGACTTGTTGGAATAATGGGGCCAAAGAGAATGGATTATTGTAAGATAATCCCTGTGGTTGAAAACGTTTCAAAGGCTCTATCTCACATTTTAAGCAAATCAAACGGCAATCAGGTGTTATAATTTTTCATCTTAAATTTTCGGAGGCGTAATGTCAGTTAGAGTAAGATTTGCTCCAAGTCCTACAGGGTATATGCATGTTGGTAATGCGAGAACCGCTCTGTTTAATTATCTTTTTGCAAGGCATCACAACGGAACATTTATTTTAAGAATAGAAGATACAGATGTAGAAAGGCACAGTGAAGATGCTGTAAATGTTATATATGACGCTTTAAAATGGATGGGACTTGACTGGGATGAAGGGCCCTTAAAAGGTGGAGATTTTGGTCCCTACAGGCAATCTAAAAGGATGGATATATATCAAAAGTATATAGAGATTTTGAAAGAAAAAGGGCTTGTTTATGAGTGTTTCTGCACAAAAGAAGAGCTTGATAAGATGAGACAGGAGCAGCTTAAAAGAGGGCTTCCTCCAAAATATTCCGGTAAATGTCGCCATCTAACAGATGAGGAGAGAGAAAAACTTAAAAAAGAGGGAAGAAAACCTGTATTGAGGTTTAAAGTTCCTCAGGATAGAACTGTTATATGGAAAGACCTCGTTAAGGGAGCTATCTCCATAGGTGCTGACCAGCTTGGTGGAGATTTTGTAATTGTTCGTTCAAACGGAATGCCGGTTTACAACTTTGTGGTTGTCATAGATGATGCCCTGATGGAAATTACTCATGTTATAAGAGGTGAAGACCACATCTCAAATACTCCAAAACAGATACTTCTTTATGAAGCTTTTGGTTTTAAAGTTCCAGAGTTTGCCCATCTTCCAATGATACTTGGTGAAGATAGAAGTAAACTTTCCAAGAGGCACGGTTCAACTTCTGTTGCAGAGTTTAAAGAAAAAGGTTATCTGCCTGAAGCATTTACAAACTTCATTGCTCTTCTTGGCTGGTATCCAAAAGATGGAAAAGAGATTCTCTCAAGAGATGAGCTTATAGAAAGATTTGATATAAAAGATGTTAACAGTTCTCCTGCAATTTTCAATTTTGAAAAGTTAAACTGGATGAACAGAGAATATATAAAAGCTTACGATATTTCAAAGTTAACAGAGCTTATAATTCCCTATCTTGAAAAAGCCGGTTTTGACATTGAAAAATTTGATAGAAAATGGCTTGAAAAGGTTGTAGAAGTAACAAGGGATTATCTTACCGTTTTATCCGATGCTCCAACTTATATGGAAACCTTCCTTAAAGATGAGTTTGAGATTGAGAAAGATGCTGCCGAGTTTATGGATGAAGATAGGTTAAATGTTGTTGAAAAGTTCCTTGAGAAAGTTGAATCTCTTGATGAGATAGACGGAGATATTTTTAAGAAGATTGTTAAGGAAACTGGAAAAGAGTTGAAAGTTAAAGGGAAAAATCTTTTTATGCCGATTAGAGTGGGACTTACAGGTAAAATGAAAGGTGTTGAGCTTGATATACTGGTTTCCCTCCTTGGTAAGGATAGGGTTATAAAAAGGCTTCATCATGCAATATCAAAACTTAAAAGGAGAGAACCATGAGAAAGAAGCTACTTTTAGGAGCGGTGGTTTTAGCTGTCGGAGTCATCGCCGGCTGCGGTCAAAAACAGGAAACTACAACAAAAGCAACACCTTTGTGGGACAGAAACTGTGCCCACTGCCATAACGGTAATATGGCAGTAACAAAAGATACGATTCTTGCAAAACACAAGGACAAAGAGCAGTTCCTGAATGCTGTAAAGGAATTTGTAAGTGCTGGAAGAATGCCTCCAAACCTTCCTTACGGTCAGGTTGCTGACGAGCTTTATAAGTAATTTGCTAAGGATAAAGGGATATCCCCTTTATCCTTTGTTCTTTTTATTTCCTTGAAAATAAGTATTTTTGCCTTTCTCTTCATAGGAACATAAAGGATTTTTGCACACGATTTTAAATCCGCTTAAAGTTATCCTTGCTTCAAGAGAAGAACCGCATTTTGGACACCTACCATCAGTGGGTATTTTAAAAAGACCGTCAAAAAGAAACTTTTTAATCATCCTTTTCCTCCTTTAGAATATCTGCAAAAAGTTCTTCTATTGTAAGGCTGAAAAAAGGTGGTTCAAATTGTCTGTCGGGTGTAAAGAAAAATTTTATTTCAATGGTTGAAACTAACGGATAGATAAGAATTTTTCGTTCTTTTTTCTCAAGTTTTATAAAACCAAAACTTTCAAGGATTTTAACGTCGTTATAAACATTTTTGTAGTTTCTGTTTAATCCTTTTGCAAGCTCGGATATGCTAATGCCTTCTTTATATCTCAAAAAGTAAAGTATATCTATTCTTTCTGGCGAAAACACCCTATAAAATTCACGGTAATCGTTAAATACTAAAAAGTGACTCTCCTTTGAAGAAACACTTTTCTTCCATCTTTTTTTTAGCAGTTCTGCCCTTCTCAATGTTGAAAAAAAGAAAAACTTAAAATGTTTTAACTTTCTCAACTTATGAACTCCTGAAACATTTTATTGTTTCTACATTAATTTTATACGGATAAATTGTATTGTTCAATGGTTTTGCAACCATAATAGAGTTATTTAATGGTTTTAAATTTCAAACAATCATCTGAAAAATTAAAGGAGATATTCATTGCTCTACAACTTTTCTAGGGGTAGTGCATTTTTTAAATTTTTCAAATGAAGTTTTATGAAATCATGAAGTTATTTTTACAAAAAATCCGATTTTAGTTACAGCCTTAAGTTTAACTGCATGTAGCTTAAAGAGTTTCAATGTTTGATTTCCATTTTAAAACCATAACAAAACATTATGGTTTCAAAGCTATACCAGCATCTGCTTTATTACTGGATATACAAGGCACTAATTGATATTTGGCTGCTAAAAAACCGATAAAATGAAGGTTAGTCCATAAATAGAAATAAGAATCCTATATATTATAGGGGTAGGATGCTTCAAGCACCGTGTAATCAATCTCTATCCTGCATCAGACTTTATAGTGGCTGAATTTTCCGAAAAAGAGTGAAATTTTTGCTTGTTAAAATCTCTACAGACTCTAAAAAAAACTGTCTAAAGGAGGTAACCATGGTGGACAAAGTTGAGGAAAAGAAAAACTGTGAAATGGTAGAAGATGTAACTGTCCTAAAAGTTCCAAAAGATGAAATACCGGAGCTGATTCTCAGTAGTATGGAAGAACGGGTAAAAGTTATTGAAAAACTAATAGAGGAAAGTGAAGAAGGGGAAAAGGAAAAATTGGTGGAGAAAATTAAGACGGCAAGCTATTCAATTGATACTCTTGCTCAAATTTTTCAAAACACAAGACTTCTTATAGGGGATTTAAAAGAGCTGGTTCAGATTACCGGAGAACATGAACTTAAAAAACTTCAGATTGAAGGAGAAATGGAAAAGATTATAAAAGACACCGAATTCCGAATCACCCATGTGAAAGAAATTACAGAAACTGTGAGAATTCAGGTATCGGTTCTCAAGGAAATAGCCTTAAAGCTTATTGACTGGGCTATGAATTACAGCTTTTCAGAAAACGAGCAGGAAAATTTCTCAAGGAAAATGGAGATAGTTGATAGAGCCAACACCATAATTGATAGATCAACTTCAATAATAGAGAAGCTAATTACATCTTGATGGGGTAGTGATGATGACAAAGACGGAAAATGTAAACATCCGTGAAAAGATGGAGGAACTTGACTTTCTACTCCAGGAGATAGAAGAGAAGCTTGAAGTTTACTCGTCTGTCTATTTTACTCTATTTGACCGGTTTAAATCTGTTGTTTTTACGACTCAGAAGCTTCAGGAGAAGGTAAATAAACTGATAGAGATGGGACTTGACTTTACAGTTACGAAAGAGGCGTTTAAATCCTCTAAAAAAGAGGGTTTTTTTACAGCTATTATCAACAATGTTCTTCCTTTGGGATTTGCATTTTACTACAGTTATAAAGCACAAAAAGAGCAAGAAGATTGGGAAAAATACCTGAATGAGAAGCTTTCCACAATAAAACAGTGTCGTGAGCAGCTTATGAACCTAAAAGATGAGCAGATAACTTTTGCCAGAAATTATGCTGATGAAATGATGAAAAAACTTACCGATAGTTATCCCTATTTCTATCAGTATGAGATAACTGCGGAAAATTTCTACTTTTTTGAGGAAAGGGTAAAACCTTTCCTTATGAAATCAACAGGAACTTACTATAAGCTTTTAAGATTGAGAGCTTTAACATCCTACGTAAAGGTGCTTGTGGAGAATGTAAGGAACGGTGAATTTCTGGACAGGAAAACAGCTTCTGAAAGGTTTATTGCAGAGATTGCTGAATTCCCTTATAAGATGTTTGAACTGTCAGGTGGTGAAGAACCGATTAAAAGGAAGATTTTAAATTCCGGACTTCTGTTCTTTTCATTAAACGAAGATTTTTCTGCCTCTTTTGATCCCTGGAGAAATTACAGAAAAAAGATAGTTAAACTTGCCAGGAAAAGAGGTATAAAGATTTGAATTGGGAGAAGAAATGGAAGCTTTAAAAGAGTTTTTTAACGATGTGGAAGTTGCTTTTAAAGAAACATCTAAGGATATAGGGAATAAAGAGCATTTTGAATATGTTTATAATCACATTAAATCTCTTATAAGGTATCCTGTTGATCCGGAAACGAAAAAGAAGATAACAAAAATTCATTCCCTTTTTAAAACCGTTGTGGATAACTTTCCGCGGATATCTGATAAAAATTTTATAATGGCACTTTTGATAACAAAGTTTTTTGTTGAACAATATAAAAAAGAGAAAAAAGAGATTATCTCGCAGGCGTTTGGACAGTTTCTTCTTCTTACAGTTCCGTCAATACTTCTGGCTCACATTGTTCTTTTTATACCGACTGATTTCAAATTAAAGATTCAGGATGTAGTGTTTACCCAGATTCCATCGCTGTTATGGACAAAATTTATAGAATTTAAAAATCTAATTTTCCAGAAGTTTTATTTCCTTTACAGTAATCTTCTTGCTCATCAAATAGATAAACAGTTTTTTATAGAACTTGGAATACTGTTGATAATTTTAGCAGTTGTTTATTTTTTAATTTCTCTGCTGTTAGGATTTCTGCTCCGGGATTTTTATATAAAACTTCTTTTCTTTGGTTACATTTTTTTGATTTTAAAATTTATGGCTTCAAGAAACTTCTCTTTTATAATAATCTCTTACTGTGTTATCGTTTTTGGAATATTGATAGGTTTTGATGTGGTAAATGCTTTAAGGAATGAGAAGATAAAGATACTCGTTGTGGTTTACGAATACATCAAATCTTTTCTGTAAAAAGGGGGAGAAGATGAAGCTTTACATGTGCAGAAAATGTGGAACAGTAATTGAAACAGCTTCCGGACCGTCAGGAAGTTCGTGTCCGCAGGGAGGTAACCATATCTGGAATCTTTTAACGAACGACGGAAGTACCGTTGCAAAGCCTGGATTGATTCCTTTTATGTGTAAAAAGTGTGGAACTCTTGTTTATGCAAAGCAAAGGCCCAATGCAACCCAGTGCCCTTCAGGTGGAGGACATGTATGGAACAGGGTGTAGAAAGGTAATAGAAAAGCTTGCTGATTCAAAAAACAGGGAGGGGGAAATCATTTTTTTCCGGATAAGGGATTTGAAATAAAACTCTTGCTTTACAGTAAAGAACATGATTTACTGCTCGTAAGTGGTGGTAAAGAATTGAAAACTTTTGACAAAAATGGAAATTTAAAGTGGGAGTTTCAATAGTATATAGAATGTTAAATAATTGATGATATTGTTCATTTGCGAAATAGGTATTACATTTATATACTTGACAAAGACGGAAATCTAAAGTGGGAGTTGGAAGTAGAAAATGAAATAAAAGGTTTAATATTTATAGGTATCAATACTGTTTATCTCATTGCCGGTTAAAATATAGTGACTGTATATACCGATACTTTCTTGGAAGAATAAGAATAGGAGGACTTTTAGAATGGAGCTTGTTGATTATCTCAAAAAACTTTCTCTTTTAACTGGAATTTCAGGAAGAGAGAATTCTGTCAGAGAATATATGAAAAAGGAGTTTGAGAAATATTGTGAGTCTGTTGAGATTGATAGGTTTGGAAATCTCATAGGAAGAATCGGAAGTGGAAATAAGAAGCTTATGATAGCGGCTCATATGGATGAGATAGGTTTAATGGTCAAGTATATTGATGATAAGGGATTTTTAAAGTTCGTGAAGATAGGGGGGATAAACGACCAGATGCTTTTAAATCAAAAGGTTATAGTTCATACGGAGAAAGGAGATTACATAGGAGTTCTTGGTTCTAAACCGCCTCATAAGATGAAAGGAGAAGAGAAGAATAAACTGATAAAAGCGGAAAATATGTTCATAGATGTTGGAGCAAAAAGCAGAGAAGACGCAGAAAAAATGGGAATTGAGATAGGTTCGTGGATAACTTTTAAAACAGACTTTGACGTTCTGGCAAATAACAGAATAACATGCAAAGCTTTTGACGATAGGGTGGGATGTGCTATTTTACTTTACCTTGCGAAAGAGCTTTCGGAGAGAAAGCCTGATTGTGAAGTTTATCTTGTTGGGACTGTTCAGGAAGAGGTTGGATTAAAAGGAGCGAGGACTTCCGCTTTTGGAATATATCCGGATATGGCATTTGCTGTTGATGTAACTATCTGCGGCGATCATCCCGGAATTTCAATGGAAGATGCTCCTGTTGAAATGGGAAAAGGACCTGTTTTTGGCATTGTTGATGCTGCAGGAAGAGGATTAATCTCCCATCCTGATGTTGTAAAACTTGTTAAAAAAGCTGCTGAAGAAAGCGGTATCTCTGTTCAGTATGAAGTAGGAGACGGCGGAACAACAGATGCAACAGCTATTCAGCTTACAAAAGAAGGTATTCCAACAGGTGTTATTTCTGTTCCTGCAAGATATATTCATACTCCTGTGGAAGTGATAGAGATATCCGACCTTGAAAATACCGCAAAGCTGTTTTTAAAAGTAATAGAGAAGTTCACTAAAAATTAACCATAAAAACAAATGGTTAACAGGAGAGGGCTTCTCTCCTGCTTTTTGGATTTTTACTTTAGGAAGTCGTTATTTAGGAAAGTTGTTTTAAGTTTCCAATAGTTGTTAACTATAGATTTTAATGATTAATAGCAAAGGAGAAGCAACTTTCCCTTTCAATGTTGAAAAAAAAGCATCTTGGGATCACCTGACTTGTTTATTTGAAAGGAATGATATTGCTAATATTCTGCAAGTCTTATAGATAGGATTATAGCTCTAATAGAGTTTCTTCTATCTCCTAAAATAGTTAACTATAAAATTAAATGGTAAACAATTATTGACTAAAATACTAAAACAGCTTTTTATTTGCCCTTTATTTAAAATTTAACTTTTCATAGTATATTTGTATTCCTGGAATAGAAATAGAGGAAATATATTGTTATCGCAACAGTTAACCATAAAATATTGCGGTTAATTATACTAAAATTATCAGTTTAACTTTCAGGTTATACTAAATTTCAAGATAGGGTGTTCGGTTTGTTCCTTTATAAATGATTGATTTTTTTCTGATCAAAAAAGTGAGATTTAGCCGACTATAGAAAATGAGGCTGTTTGAAAAATGGCTATGAACTTTAAGAGATCCTTCGGGCTTTGCCCTCAGGATGACTTTCTTCGTCATTCTGAGGCTGCTTTGCAGCCGAAGAATCTCAATACCTTTTAGAAACAAATGAGAATTTTCAAACACTCTCACTATAGAAAATTGACATTTGTTATAGTGAGTGGTAAAATCCTGTTAAAGGGAGTAGCCATTGATACACAATACTCTGGAGGGTTGATGCTTCTTTCAAAGGCTGTGGAGCTATTTTTAAACTTTAAATCAAAAGAGCTGTCTGAAAGAACCATTAAGGAGTATAAAAAAGACCTTGCCCTTTTCATAAATCTTATAGGAGATAAAGATGTAGAATTTGTCAAAACTGCTGACATTATGATTTTCAGAAGTAATATGGACTGCAGTCCATCCCTTATAAACAGGAGAATTTCTGCTTTAAACTCTTTTTTCAATTTCCTTGTTGATATGGAGATGATAAAGACAAATCCTGTAAAGAATTCTTTGAGAATAAAAAAGGTAAACCAAAAAGTTCCTGAAGCTCTTACTGATGAAGAAGTTGATAAAATCCTTTCTGCTGCCAGAGAAAGATGTTATAGAGACTATTTAATGGTGAAAACCATTCTCTACTGCGGTTTGAGGATTTCAGAACTTCTTTCTCTTAAAAGAAGCGATATTTTGAAAGTTAAAGGGTATAAAGTTTTAAGAGTGATTGGAAAAGGTGGAAAAGAGAGATTTATCCCTCTTCCGTCAAAGTTTGCAGAAGAGCTTGAAACTTACGCAAACTCTATAGAGAAAGAGATACTCTTTCCTTTAACCTATCAGGGAGCAAAGTATATTTTTAATAAAATCGCCGAAAAAACGGGAATTAAGCTTCATCCTCATAAATTAAGACACACTTTTGCCACTATTCTTGTTGATAAAGGAGTTGATATAAGGGTGATTCAGGCTTTTCTCGGACACGCTTCACCAAATACAACTGCAAGATATGCTAAAGTTAGAGACGATGTTATGTTTAAAGTAGCAGAAACTGTATTTGGTGGTTAACTGTATGTTTTTATGGTTAATAATCGTAAATGTTGCGACACTGCTATTGTATTTTTTAAATTATAAAATTTTAGAGTTAACAAATGGAAAGACTAAATAGAGAAATTCGCTACAACTATCTTTTTGATAGATGGACATTAATCTCTGCCGACAGAGGTAAAAGACCTACAGATTTTAAGAAACTTTACGCCGAAAAATCTTCGGAATCTTTTATCTGTCCTTTTGACGCTGGAAATGAACACCTTACGCCGAGAGAGAAACTGGTATTAAAGAAGGGAAACAGATGGATTGTAAGAGTTGTTGAAAACAAGTTTCCTGCTGTTGAAAACGGTTTACTTTTGGATAATGGAAAGGGATTTTTCAAAAGATTACCTGCTTACGGATATCATGAAGTTGTTATAGAAACTCCAGAACACAGTTTACAGCTACAGGATATGAGTGTTGAGAATATTTTTTACATTCTTAAAGCGTGGAAAAACAGGATAGTTTACATAAAAAAAGATAAAAAAATTAAACATGTCCAGATTTTCAAAAATTATAAAAAAGAAGCAGGTTGCAGTCTTTCCCATTCCCACTCTCAAATAGTTGCAACCTCTTTTATTCCTTCGGTTCAGAAAACGTTGTGTAAACAGTTTGAAAACTATAACGGTTGTTATCTGTGTGATGAGATAGAACAGGAAATTTCTGAAGAAGAGAGAATGTTTTTCAAAACTGAAAATGTTGTTGCTTATCTGTCGTTTGCACCTCAGTTTGAGGGAGAATTTATTGTTGCACCATTAAAGCATATACACTCATTTGAAGAGACTGAAGATACTTTTCTGGTAGAGGTTGCAAGAAGCGTAAAAATCGCTATCAGCGCTCTTGTATCGGTTTTTAACAACCCGCCTTACAACCTTGCTCTTTTTATTCCACCTTTTAACTATGATGGAATATTTCACTGGCACATAAGAGTTTTTCCAAGAATCTCCTTTCATGCAGGTTTTGAAATATCAACGGG
Source organism: Desulfurobacterium atlanticum (assembly GCF_900188395.1). Taxonomy (NCBI): domain Bacteria; kingdom Pseudomonadati; phylum Aquificota; class Aquificia; order Desulfurobacteriales; family Desulfurobacteriaceae; genus Desulfurobacterium; species Desulfurobacterium atlanticum. Next base: position 32,413 of record NZ_FZOB01000015.1, read on the forward strand.
CACACTGATCTCCTCCCGATATCCAGAAGAGATTGCTAAACTTTTTCGTTCTCATATTCAACAGCTGCTTTAAGTCTGTCAACAAAATCAGGAATAGCCGCTCTTACCCTTGTCCACGCAGGCAGAAAAGGAATATCTATAGGATCATCAATAAACTCAGCTTCAGCGTTTTTTATAGCATCAACGAATATTTCAACAGCTTCTATTTCAGAATGTCTATCGTAAGGAAGGCCGTTCAAAAGAGCTACTGCGTTATAACGCTCTATAGCTCTTGCAGCTTCTTTAAGATATGTTGTTAATAATGTTCTGAAAAACGCTTCAGATAAAACAAGTCCACTTTCAGAAAGGCATAAAAAAAGTGTTTTAGCAATGTCGTTCGCCATTTTACCAAGGCCTTCTTTGACACTCCTTTTAATTTTCTGATGTTTATGCTCATAGTTTTCTACAATTTCAACCTGACATATTCTCTCTACAGATGTGACACCGTAAACTTTTGAAAGAATTGAAACCTCAAGTCCCCACGTTGAGGATATTTTAAGTCCCCTTGCAAGGGATCGGAGCATGGCAAACTCTCCAGAAAGAGGATATCTAAAACTGTCAAGGTACTCAAGAAACTCATTATACTTCCCGTCCATAAGCTTTAAAGCTTTTATCAAAGGTGTAAAGAAAAGTCTCGTTACCCTGCCGTAAAGTTTATCATGAACACGGGCATAAAACCCTTTTGAAAACTCATAATTCAGAGAAGAAAGAACGATAGGATAAAAAAGTCTTGCAGGAATTTCTCTGGTGTAATTTACAATATCACAGTCGTGTAAAGCCATAGCATAAACATCTTTATCAGAAAGAACATATCCTATACTGAGCCATACCGCTCTACCTTTTCCTCTTATATCTACCGGAAATCCGGCTTCTTCCAGTTCTTTATAAAGTTTCTTAATTTCAGGACTGTCTTGCCAGATAACAACCGATTCCTGCGGAAGTTCTGAAACTATGGATTTAACCTTTTTAAACTGTTCAAAATCTGCTTTATCAAGGGAAAGAACTATTTTATCTATGTAAGTGGCTTTTTTCAGTTCCTCCAGGATTGTGTAAACAGCTTCTCTTTCAAATTCACTGTAAAGTGCAGGAAGGATTAAAGCAAGCTTTCTTCTTGCAATCTCCATCTGTTTCTGTATTTCAGCTTCAATTTCTTCAACAGGTCTCTCTTTGAGTTTGGTTATAGTTGTAATTATCCCGTTTTGAAAGAAATCAGCCACTCTTTCCTCCTTTCTCCCATACTTTTATTAAATACGGTTTTAAATCTTCAAACCGCTTTGCCTGTTTCTCAAAATAGTTTTCAGCAGCAGCATCATCTTTATCTTTCAAATTACACACTATTGTTGCAACTCTTGCGTTATAAAGGGGTATCATCATGTTTAGAAGTTTAAACTTCTGTCTCGGTGTTTTGTGAAATGCCGCGGCAAATCTGTAAACTATTCTTACCCATGAATCAGTTGGAAGATTAAAGCTATCAGATTGTGCAGTTAAAAGAGACTCAACTACCTTAAAATCTTCCGGTTCAAGTATGTTTTTCCACACGCCAGCAAAATTTTTAAAGCCCAACCTGAAGTAATCTATAAGAGCTTCAACATCTATCTCAAATGGCGGAGGTTCTTCGTCAATTTCCTCTCCAAAGGTTGGTACAGGAACAGAACCTTTAACCTTTTTCCAGTATTCTTGATAATCTTCCATAAGCATAAAAATTGTTCCAACAACCTGTCTGAACATATCACTTAAGTCTGCTGCCGGATCTTTCTCATCGTGAATCTTAGCTCCAAGTCTTGTCTGACAGATTTTAAATCCGTTAACTATTGCAAATATTGTCATCCATGAGTCAACTCCAAATTTTGCAACAGGTGTTTCCCACACTTCATCGTCAAGGTATGAGTGAATTAAATTATAGGAAAGTCCGAAATCTCCACCGATAGGCTGACGAATTCTATATCCGTATAAAGCTCTTACAAGGTTATAAGCTATTGTATTTGTTATTGTTCCGTCAAACTTAAATCTTTTATAGTCCGGTGCTACAAAATCGTAACCTTTAAACACAGGAGAAAGAACAGATTTAACCCATTCAGGTTTGATTGACCTTAAATCAGCATCAAATAGAGCGGTTGCTTTAACTTTTAAAAACTTTGAGGCTTCAAAGATAGCCCTTAAAGCTGAACCTTTACCCGGGACACCTCTATATATTGATACAAGTTTCGTTATATTTTTTGAGGGAATTTCAGCTTCCCAGGCAATCTCTCTTGTATCGTCTGTTGAACCACCGTCAGATACAAAAATAATAGAGCGAAAATCGGGATAGTAGAGATGAAGTCCCTTCGCTACCGTTTCAACCACATGCTTAATGGAATCTGAATTGTTATAACTTGGAATGCCAACCATTATATCAGCTTTAACTATTTTTTCTATTTCTCTTCTTACAGGCTCTCTTAAAGCTGTTGAAAATCTTTTGAAAATTTTTATCATCGGACTGCTCCTACAACCATAATAAGTATATCCATAACGTTTGTTCCCGTTTTTCCTGTTTCTATAACCCCGCCTGTCCTTTCAAAAAAAGTTGAAGAGTCGTTATTCTCAATAAATTTATCAATATCAAGGTTTAATTTATGAGCATTTTTAAATGTTTGGCTATCACAAACTGCACCGGCATACGGAGAGTTACCGTCTATTCCGTCAGTTCCGCCTGACAAAATAGCTATTCCCTTTCTATCACCTATAATCTTTAATGCGGAAAGAACAAGTTCCTGGTTTCTTCCTCCCTTTCCCTTCCCTTTGAGAGTGACTGTTGTTTCTCCTCCTGCAAGAATAACAGCTGGAGCGGGAGCGGGCGTTCCATAATCTGCAGATTCCGTAGCGATAGAAGCCATAACTTTTCCCACTTCTTTCGCTTCACCCTGTAAATAAGAGGTTAAAATGCAGGTGTTAAATCCCTTTTTTTTGCAAGGTTTTTTATATGCATCAGGGCTTTTCTGTTGTTTCCAATAATAAAGTGTTTGATGTTGGGATTCTCAGTTTTTGGTGTTTCCTCAATTTTAGCTGAAACTCCTTTCTCTATTACATTTTTTACTTTTTCCGGAACAGAGTTGTAAATCCCATACTTTAAAAGAATATTTTTTGCATCTTTAAAGGTTGTACTGTCTTTATACAGAAGTCCTGAACCTATGGTTTCAAGGTCATCACCGATAACATCTGAAATAACAAGAACGATTCCTTTTGCTTTTGTATAACGGGATAATCTTCCGCCTTTAATCAGTGATAAATGCTTTCTTACAGTGTTTATCTCTTTTATCTCCGCTCCACAGGCAAGAAGAAGTTTTGTGGTGATTTTTATATCTTCAAAGCTGAGCGGTGAAACTGGGACTTCAACCATAGCTGAAGCACCACCTGAAAGAAGAAAAATAAACTGCTGGGAAGGTTTCAGCTGTTTAAACATTTCTATCATTCTTTTTCCAGCTTCTATACTTCTACTATCTGGAACAGGATGGGCGCTCTCAAATATTTCTACATTATCAAGTTTTCCCCCTTCAGATGAAACAATAAAACCGCCTTTCACACAGGATGATATAAAAGGAAAGACAGCTTCAGCCATCTTTTTTGATGCTTTACCACATCCAAATAGATAAACTTCATTTTTGAGTGGAATACCACAGATAGAAAGGGGAAATTGCGATACCGTCTCAGGTATTAAAGTTTCCGGTAAGACTGCCTTTATACCTTCTTTAAAAAGTTCAACTGCTACCTGCTTCAAGTTCATTAAGAATCTCCTTTATACTGTAATCCCATCCCAAAGGTGCGGGATACGGAGAAAGTCTTACATTTTCAACATCAAGTTTCTCATAGATTCCGATCTTTTTAGGAATTAATACAGGAATATCCATGATTTTAAGAAAAGGTTCGTCAACTTTACTGTCCCCAAGACCTATGGTTAAGATAGAACCGTATTTCCTCTTTAATTTATCAATGAGAAACTTAACAGCTTTCCCTTTATCACACTCTTTATCAACTATGTGGTAAAACCTTCCTCCCCTGTAAATCCTGTAGCCGTAGCGTTCTGCTATTTGCTCTGCTTCCTGTAAATCAAACTCTCCCAGCGGTATAAAAGGTTCTGTGTATTTTCTCTTTTTTGCCTTTTTGCTGTTTTCAAGAGAAAGCCCTGTTATTTCAGATATTTCCTTTTCACTCATATCTCCGAATCCTTTTACAGGAAACTTTTCTTTTATTTTTATAAGAACTTCCCTTGCATGTCTGTATCCTTTTCCGAGTTTGAAACATTCATCAGGTGCAATTATTTCGCAGCCTGTTTCAACAATGAAGAATTCTCCTATTTCCTGTCTTTTAAAATCCTCTATTTCATCGGCTGTTTTGGTTGTTACCACTATAAGCGAAACGTTTTTTGACTTTAAAAGTTCTATGGAGGTTTTCGCTTTATCAAAGGAGTATGTTTTATTATCAAGAAGAGTCCCGTCAAGATCTGTGAAAACAGCAATCATAAATTCCCCTTTGCTTTCTGTTTCATTTTTCTTAATTCTATCATAATTCATATTCAGGAAATTTCTAATATGTGTGTTATGGAGATTGCGGTAATTTCTGGATATTTTTGACAGGATACGTAATAAGTATTGTAATAGCTTTTTTATGGTTGCTATCTATTAACGTTTCAATTCCTTAAAAGCACGCTTAAAATTGCATCTTCCCCTAATCATTTCAACTGCTGCTCAACTGTTATCGGCAAGAAAATGAAAACCGAAAAACATTCCGCCGGTTCCTGAAGGATTTACGACAAGTCCGTTAAATAGCTGGTGGAAGTTAGCAGACTCTATGGCAAAAAGGGCTGTTAATTACGGAATTCACGAGGAGATTCTTGAAAAGGCTAAAAACCCCTGCCAGAATAACTTTGCTGATGAGTGTCCAGAGTGGGAGGAAGTAAAAGAGTTGATTGAAAAGTGGGAAGAGGTAGAGAAAGCAGAAAAGCTTTTGTTGGAAAGATTAGAAGACTTGTCTTTTACTTCAAAGGAATCTTTTCTTTCTTCGTTTTCCAAGCTGTGGAAGAAAGGAAGCTTTGAACACCATGTTGAAGAAAGATTAGAGAAAGGGCATCTTCCTTCTAAAGAGCCTGCATTAGCTTATGCTGTTAAAATTTGTCAAATACTTTCTGAGCATGAAGTAAGGCTGATTGGATTCAAGAAAGGGAAACTCCACAGAGTCCATTACGTGATAGCAAAGGATTGGCTTGTTGCTATTGATTCTAAGGGTTTCTTCAGAACTGCTTTTCCATTGGTAATTCCCTTGCAAAAATGGCTGGAAGTGCGTAAACTTAAAATGGAAGAAATTAAAAGGATGAAGGCAAATGAGGAAGTTAAAAGAGCTTTTGAAGGAATACTCCGTAGGATTAAAGTATTTCAGACCAGATGAAGAGGATGACGCAGCTTTCCTCTATGCAGTAAGAAAGAGATTAGAAGAAAAGAAGAGTGAACTCACTCCTGATGAACTTCAACAACTTATAGAGGCCGATAACTTTGCTCGTGAGCTACTGAGAAAACACGAGGGAAGTAGCAAAGAGGGTATCTTTTATTTGGAGCTTCTCGTTAAGAACTTTGCTTTTGAATCTACCCAAACTACAGCTTAATCCTGCCAATCTCTGCTTTTCTCTCCTTTTTCCCTTGAATCTTAAACTAACCCCCGTTTTTCGCCTCAAAATTTCCTCTGATTAAACCAATCCTGCCACTTTTGTTTTCATTTCGTTCTATTCTCAACCAAAAGCCTTTGGAGGCTGCATTGAGGATAGAACTTGCCAGAGCTGGAAACTGGAACGGTCAGATTCTAAAAAAAGAACATCTAAAACAAGTTGCCAAGAATTTTAAAGATGAAGTTCCTATTGTCTTAGGACATCTTAAAGCCGACCATATGCCTGCTTTTGGCTGGATTAAAAGTGTTGAACTTTCTGATATTCTCAAAGAGGCATACGACCTGGGCTTTATAAAAAGTGGTCAATAGAATTAAGACCAAACGATAAGGGAGAGTGGTATCTTCACCACCTTGCGTTCTTAGGCGCAGTTCCGCCGAGAATTAAGGGCTTAAAAGTTCTTGAGATGTCCGACATTAAAAATTTAAAAACTTTTGAATTTTCGGAAAGTTCAAAGTGGAAATCCTTTGCTAAAACAGGTTACCTGATAGCTCCTCCTGATACAAGCTGGAATCCAGAAGAGGCTAAAAAGAGAATAGTTGAGAAATACGGTTGGGAGAAACTTAAAACCTGTGTTGGAGCTGTTGATGTTTCAAAAGAAGAAACCTATCAAAGCTTTTCTGAATAAATGTTTTAATTCCTTAGAGGTACGCTTAAAACTTCGCAATTCCTTACACAGTTTTTCAGAAAACGGGCTAAGTCTCCTTTTAGGGGCATTGTTGCGATGAGGGAGTTGAAAATTTCTTACGGTGAATTTCTAAACATTCCTTTAAAGAGGCTTCAGTTTCTTCTTGAGAAGCTGAGAGATTACCAGCAGAAGATTTATTCTCGTACCAATCAGCTATGAGGTATATAACGCCGATAACAGGAGAAAGAGCAATGCTTAAAATGGCTACAAAAAGAGCTATTACTACAGCTATCACGCATCCAGCCAGAAAATATCCAAAAACAGTTTCAAGTCCCATAGCTCCTCCATCATTGTTTCAATTCCTTAGAGGTACGCTTAAAACATGGTACTGATAATCTTACGGAATTGTCAAAATCGAGTTTCAATTCCTTAGAGGTACGCTTAAAACCTTTCATTGGTAGCGAGGAAAACGACAACGTGAGCAGTTTCAATTCCTTAGAGGTACGCTTAAAACTCGCTGGTGCTGTTGCCGTCATAAAAACTGCAACAGAGGATGTTTCAATTCCTTAGAGGTACGCTTAAAACCATCGTCAAAAAAGAATACACCATCACTATTGTTATAGTTTCAATTCCTTAGAGGTACGCTTAAAACCTCAGAGAGCTAAACTTATATGAGGAATTCCTTATATGTTTCAATTCCTTAGAGGTACGCTTAAAACTTAATAGAAGGTAAACTGCAGCAGGATAAGTGGGAAGAGTTTCAATTCCTTAGAGGTACGCTTAAAACCTTGCTGAATATGAAATAAGAGCACAAAGACAAAAGTGTTTCAATTCCTTAGAGGTACGCTTAAAACTCCCCGAATAACACCATTCACCACTCCCCAATAATATTCGTTTCAATTCCTTAGAGGTACGCTTAAAACCTCTTTTCCATCTTTTCCATCTTTTACCTCCTTTGTTTGTTTCAATTCCTTAGAGGTACGCTTAAAACCTTTTCTTCACACCAAGCCATCTCTGAGCCTCATCTAGTTTCAATTCCTTAGAGGTACGCTTAAAACTTTTGCAATGAAAAAGTAGTTTGTTCAACAAAAGGAGTTTCAATTCCTTAGAGGTACGCTTAAAACAAGAAGTTGTTTTTACTTTTGATTACCATCGTCACTGTTTCAATTCCTTAGAGGTACGCTTAAAACTTGCGGAAAATGAAACTTTGTCAATATATATCCAGCGTTTCAATTCCTTAGAGGTACGCTTAAAACATATAATAATATATGGAAAAGTTATTATAGTTATAATTGTTTCAATTCCTTAGAGGTACGCTTAAAACTCATTTTGATATATCCTGTCTTGCTGAATATGAAAGTTTCAATTCCTTAGAGGTACGCTTAAAACTATTTGCATTACTATGTCCCAAGTCCTTGAAACAAGTTTCAATTCCTTAGAGGTACGCTTAAAACTTGACGGATGTCTTGACTGTTTACTTGAATATATAGTTTCAATTCCTTAGAGGTACGCTTAAAACTATTGATTATCTTGATGATTACCTTCACAGAGATGAGTTTCAATTCCTTAGAGGTACGCTTAAAACAAGGAAGGATAGAAAAATAGTTTTTGACTATATGGAGTTTCAATTCCTTAGAGGTACGCTTAAAACTATTGATTATCTTGATGATTACCTTCACAGAGATGAGTTTCAATTCCTTAGAGGTACGCTTAAAACAAGGAAGGATAGAAAAATAGTTTTTGACTATATGGAGTTTCAATTCCTTAGAGGTACGCTTAAAACTATTGATTATCTTGATGATTACCTTCACAGAGATGAGTTTCAATTCCTTAGAGGTACGCTTAAAACAAGGAAGGATAGAAAAATAGTTTTTGACTATATGGAGTTTCAATTCCTTAGAGGTACGCTTAAAACTATTGATTATCTTGATGATTACCTTCACAGAGATGAGTTTCAATTCCTTAGAGGTACGCTTAAAACTTTTGGGCACCATTTGTTTACAGATTTGAAGGGCAAGTTTCAATTCCTTAGAGGTACGCTTAAAACATAGAAATTTTTATGCACTTTTTCACCTTCAGGGTCAAGTTTCAATTCCTTAGAGGTACGCTTAAAACATGAATATGAAAATATTATTATATGCAAAAATTGTTAGTTTCAATTCCTTAGAGGTACGCTTAAAACCCCTTCCCCTTCATGCAGGAAGGGAGGTTTTCATTATGTTTCAATTCCTTAGAGGTACGCTTAAAACTATTATCGTTGAAGCAGTTTTTTGCTGCCTCAACGATAGTTTCAATTCCTTAGAGGTACGCTTAAAACTATACAAACATATTACCAACAACAAAAAATCCAAATAGTTTCAATTCCTTAGAGGTACGCTT
>NZ_FZOB01000016.1 GCF_900188395.1 Desulfurobacterium atlanticum
CGTGGTATAGGTTTATATTTAGCTGCATGGTTGTCCTCCTGGTAGTGGTTTTGGTTTTCTGAAAATTTGAATGTTTAGTGCTCTTAATATTTTAACTACCAGGTGGGCAGCCTTTTTCCTTTGGTGTGGGTGGGGAGTATGTGTATACCTATGCAGGGAAAAATCTTTCAAAAAGGTTGACACTTTTTGAAAACAACCTATATTTCTTTATCGTCAATTCGGGCGGATAGCTCAGCTGGGAGAGCACCAGCCTTACAAGCTGGGGGTCACAGGTTCGATCCCTGTTCCGCCCACCACTTTTATCATGGGGACGTAGTTCAGTTCTGGTTAGAACGCCGGCCTGTCACGCCGGAGGTCGCGGGTTCGAGTCCCGTCGTCCCCGCCACTTAGTTTATTCGGTGTAAATTCTCTGCTTAAGCCCTTCAGTGGCTTGCTTTCTAAAGTTGCTTAGAAATTCAACAGCTTTTCTAAAAGCTATCTCTGTTTTTTTCTCTTTTATCATGAGAGCAAGAAGGGCTGAAGAGAAAGCACAACCTGTGCCGTGAATCTCAAGTGTGTCCTTTTCGTGAGTTATTCTGTCAATAGTTTTTCCACTCTTTAATAGTAGATCGCTTACACTGTTTTTCTCTTTTTTTCCTTTTATTATAGTCCATGGGATTTTTGATGTGTCTATACAGTTTTTTAGAAGATTAAATTCTGATTCGTTTGGAGTTATTACTGTGGAAGTCTCTATTAAGGGAGTGATAGTATTTAAATTTTCCACAAAGCTTCTGCCGGCAGTTGGTTTTATTACAGGGTCAAAGACTATGGGTATCTGCTTGTCTTTTAGAAAGTTAGCAAGCCATACGTTAAAATTGTAGTCTTTATGGGGCAATCCTATTTTCACCCCTTTGATCTCAAATTCTTCAAATAGGAGAGTAAGCTGTTCTTTAATAATTTCACACGGTTCAAAAATAATACTTTTTACGCCTTTTGTGTTTTGGGAAGTGTTTGCTGTTATGACGGAAATTCCATAATAACCGAAATGTTTGAAAGTAAGGATATCCCGTATTATGCCGGCTCCCCCTGTTGGGTCAAAGCCGGCTATTGATAAAAGAGCAGTTGGTTTTTTAACCATTTTTGAAAATATCTCTAAATTTTGCAAAAGCTTCTTCAAGTTTTGACAGGTCAGAGGCGGAACCTTGAGCCATGTCCGGTCTTCCTCCGCCCTTTCCTCCAATAATGGGTGCTACCTCTTTTATTATGTTTCCTGCTCTGTATTTGTCTGTTAAGTCTTTTGAAAGGGCTATTAAAATTCCGTTTTTACCGTCCTTTTCAGAAACGATAAACACAGCAGATTTTCCGGCCTTATTTCTTATAACATCAGCTATCTCTATCAGCTCTTTTCCGGAAAATCCATCTATTTTAACGGTGATAACCTTTATCCCGTTTATTTCTGGAGCAGATTTAACAATTTCGTCAAGGTTTGATGAAGCAAGCTTTTTCTTAAGCCTTCCTATCTCTTTTTCTTTCTCTTTTATCTCGCTTTGAAGCTTCTCAACACGTTTAACTATCTCTTCCTCTTTTGCCTGAAGTTGTGCTTTTAATCTATTTACTATTTCTCTTTCCTGCTGTTCCTTTTCCCACGCTTTTAAACCTGTAACAGCTTCTATCCTTCTTGTTCCTGACGATACAGATGATTCTGATGTAACTATAAACATTCCTATATCACCACTTCTACTAACATGTGTTCCGCCGCAAAGTTCAACACTAACATCTCCTATGCTTACAACTCTAACAACATCACCGTACTTTTCTCCAAATAGTGCAACAGCACCTTTTTCAATGGCTTCATCGTAGCTCATTTCAGTTGTCGTGACCGGCAGATTTTTGATTATTGTTTTGAAGATAAATTCCTCTATCTCTTTAATCTCATCCTGAGTAAGGCCTTCAAAGTGGGTAAAGTCAAAACGCAGCCTGTCCGGAAGAACAAGTGAACCTGCCTGTTTTACGTGGTTGCCTAATATCTCTTTTAAAGCTTTGTGGAGAATATGGGTTGCTGTATGGGCTCTTTTTATAGCCTCTCTTCGCTCTTTATCAACTCTGGCAGTAGCAATATCAGAAGTTTTAATCTCTCCTTTTAAAACTTTAATTTTATGGCCTATCAGATTATCTGTAATGTTTTGGGTATCAATCACTTCACATTTAAACCTTTCTCCCTCTATTATTCCTGTATCACCAACCTGACCACCCTTTTCAGGATAAAAAGGAGTTTCTTTGAGAAACAGGATTCCCCCTTCTCCCTCTTTGAGAGAGTTCACCAGAGCGTCATCTTTAAGAATTCCAGTTATAATGGTGGTTGTTTCAAGTGTTTCATATCCTTTAAAAGCTGAAGGATTTTTCTCTGAAAAGTCAAGGAGCTCTTTAGAAATAGCTTTTTGAGAACCACCTTTCCATGCTTTTCTTGCTCTTTCCTTCTGCTCATGAAGGAGCTTTTCAAAGGTGTTAATATCTGCTGTTAATCTTTCATCGTTGGCGACATCAAGGATCAGGTCAACAGGAAATCCGTATGTATCGTAAAGGCGGAAAATCTCTTCTCCCGGTATCTCTTTTTCTCCACTCTTTTTTATCTTTTCAACTATTTCTTGAAGAAGTTCAAGCCCTTTTGATAAAGTCCTTGAGAAGCGTTCCTCTTCTTTTAAGATAACTTTTTTTATAAAATCTTTATTTTCAACGATTTCAGAATAAACATCTCCCATTATTTCTATTACTACATCAACACTTTCAGACAGGAAGGGTTTTTCAATTCCTAAAAGCTTTCCGTGTCTTGCCGCTCTTCTTATTATTCTTCTCAGAACGTACCCTCTGCCTTCGTTAGACGGAAGACAGCCATCTCCTATAAGAAATGTTATTGCTCTTGAGTGGTCAGCAATTACTCTCATGGAGATATCGCTTTCTTCACTTTTTCCGTAAGGAATACCAGAAGTGTTACTTATCCATTTTATTATTGGGAATATAAGGTCTGTTTCGTAGTTTGAAGGTTTGTTCTGAAGAACAGAAGCTATCCTTTCAAGCCCCATACCTGTATCTATTGAAGGTTTTGCAAGTGGCGTTAGATTACCTTTCTCATCCCTTTCATACTGCATAAATACAAGGTTCCAGATTTCAAGGAACCTGTCACAGTCGCATATTCCTATTTCACAATTGTCTCCGCAGCTAAACTCTTCTCCTCTGTCGTAGTATATTTCACTGCAGGGGCCGCAGGGGCCTGTATCTCCCATAGCCCAGAAATTGTCCTTTTCACCAAGCCGGTATATTCTGTTTTCAGGCAATCCTATATGCTTATTCCATATTTCAAATGCCTCGTCATCTTTTTCGTAAACAGAGACATACAGTCTCTCTTCTGGTAGGTTAAACACTTCCGTTACAAGTTCCCATGCAAATTCTATAGCTTCTTTTTTGAAATAATCTCCGAAAGAGAAATTTCCAAGCATTTCAAAGAATGTGTGGTGTCTTCCTGTTCTTCCGACATTTTCAAGGTCGTTATGCTTTCCGCCTGCTCTCATACACTTCTGACAGGATGTTGCCCTTTTAAACGGAGGTTTTTCCTTTCCGAGAAAATAATCTTTAAACTGAACCATGCCTGCGTTTGTAAAAAGCAGTGTTGGGTCGTTGGATGGTATTAACGAAGAGCTTTTCACTCTTTTGTGTCCTTTCTTTTCAAAAAATGAAAGAAAAGCTTCTCTTATTTCTTTTCCTGTCATCTGTTCCTCTCTTTTAAATGTACTGAAAAAGTTTTTATATTTTACCAGAGATGATATTGATGATTTCTGTGTAGGTGAATCCCCTTTGTTGCAGGAACCTGAAAGCCCTTTCTTTCTCTTTTTTAGTTTGAAGGGTTTGAAATTTTTTTTCAAAATCTTTCTTTATGAATGAGTAATCAAACTCTATTTCAATCAAAACCTGTTCTGCAATTTCCTTACTGATTCCCTTTTTCAAAAGATAAGCTTTTATTTTTCTTCTTCCCCAGCCTTTCTCCATTTTTGATATTGCGTAGTTAAAAGCTACTTTGTAGTCAGATATGTATCCGTTTTTTCTGAGATAGTCCAGAACTTTTTCAATGTTAAGGTTCTGAAATTTTAGGGAAAGTTTATCTTGAAGCTCCTTTTCTGTATAGTCTCTGAGGCTTATAAGCCTCAGAGCATGAGATATAGCTGATTTAAAATTTGAGTTCACCGGATGTAATTCCTTCCATTCTGAGTTTAAGATCGTCTGCTCTCGTTGCATATTTAAGAGCGTCTTCTTTTGTAATAAAGCCTTTTTTCCACAGTTCGTAGAGAGATTGGTCAAATGTTTGAGAACCATAAGTTTCTTTACCTTTTTCAATGAAAGATGGTATCTCTTCTGTAAGTTCTGGATTAAGAATTCTTTCCTTTATCGCTTCTGTTACTACCATAACTTCAACGGCAGGAACTCTACCTTTGCCTTCAGCTTTGGGGATAAGCCTTTGGGAGATAGTTGCTTTTAAAACGGAAGCCAGCTGGTATCTAATAGCCTGTTGATGGTATGGAGGAAAGAAGGATACAATTCTGTAAATTGTTTCTTTCGCGTCAAGGGTGTGAAGTGTGGAGAAAACAAGGTGACCGGTTTCAGCTGCATCAAGGGCAGTTCTTACAGTTTCAGGGTCTCTCATCTCTCCAACAAGAATAACATCAGGGTCTTCACGAAGAGCTGCTTTTAGTGCAGTGAAAAAGTCTTCTGCGTCAACGCCAACTTCCCTTTGGTAAAAAATTGATTTTTTGTCTCGGTGAAGGAATTCTATAGGGTCTTCAATTGTAATAACAACTCTTGAATCTTTTTCATTTATTTCGTTTAGCATTGCTGCAAGAGTTGTTGATTTACCAGAACCTGTTGTTCCTGTTACCAGGACAAGTCCTCTGTGTTCAAGAGCTATTTTCTTTATAACCTCAGGCAGGTTAAGTTTTTCTATGGTTGGAACTTCTGTTGGAATTGTTCTCATAACTATTGCGAAAGTGTTTCTTTGTTTGAAAATATTTACTCTAAATCTCCCAACGCCGGGGATACTGTATGATGTATCGTAGTTTTTAAGAATTGGTATCTCCTTTTTCTTTTCTATAGGTAAGATGGTTTTAACGAACTCAAATATATCTGAACCAGATAGTTCAGGAAAATTTGTTTTAACAAGTTTCCCCTGAATCCTGAATATAGGAACCATTTTCATTCTCAGATGAATATCTGATGCTCCAAGGGCAAGGGCTTTTTCAAGAATATCATTCAGGCTTACCATAAAGTTTCTCCCTTATTTTGCTTTCTATCTCTTCTGCTATTTCTGGGTGTTCTTTTAGGTATTTTCTCGCCTTTTCTTTCCCCTGTCCAAGCCTTATATCTCCGTATGAGTACCAAGCGCCACTTTTTTTAACAATTCCCAGTTTTTCTCCCAGTATGAGAAGCTCTGCGAATCGTGATATTCCCTCTCCGTAGTAGATTTCAACAATTGCTTCTCTGAAAGGAGGAGCTAGCTTATTTTTTACAATTTTTATTTTTGCTGTATGGCCAAGTCTCTCTTCCTCTTTTCCTTTTATACCACCGATATTTCTTACATCTATCCTTAAAGAAGCGTAAAATTTTAAAGCTCTTCCGCCGGTGGTTGTTTCGTTTGGACCATAGCCCATTCCGCCTATCTTTTCCCTTAGCTGATTTATAAATATTAAAGCTGCGTTACTTTTGTTTGTGGCAGCTGTTAATTTTCTTAAAGCCTGACTCATAAGCCTTGCCTGTAGTCCTACATGGGAATCTCCCATATCCCCTTTAAGTTCTGCAGAAGGGACAAGGGCGGCTACAGAGTCTATTACAATAACGTCAACTGCTCCACTTCTTACAAGGGTTTCAGCAATTTCAAGGGCCTGTTCACCACTGTCAGGTTGTGAAATTAAAAGTTCATCAAGGTTTATTCCCAGTTTTTTGGCATATAAGGGGTCAAGGGCGTGTTCTGCATCTATAAATGCAGCAACTCCACCCTCTTTTTGAGCATTTGCAATAACATGAAGTGCAAGGGTTGTTTTACCAGACGATTCCGGTCCGTAAATTTCCGTTATTCTTCCCCTTGGAATACCTCCTATTCCTGTGGCATAATCTATACCTATGGAACCTGTGCTTATGGATGGAATTTCTACAGAAGGTTTCTCTCCTAAAAACATTATGGAGCCTTCACCGAAAGCCCTTTTTATCTGCTTTAAGGCTTCTTTTAAAACTTTTTCTCTTCCTTCTTCCATCTGTTTTCCTCTCTTAATTATTAGATACCTTTTATCAGCCTTGCAGCCATTATAGGCGGTAGTCCTGCTTCCAAAATGCTTTTCGCTGCAGCTTTTACATCATACTCTATCCTTTTTATTTTAATATTTTTTTCTTCAGAATCGTAAATTCCATAAGAAGCTTTTGGGTTGTTGTCTCTTGGTTGGCCTACACTGCCAGGGTTTATTAAAAACCTTCCTTCCTTCACACTGAAGTATGAAATTTTTATAGTTTCTGCACCTATAGAGGATAATTTATAACCTATAGGGATATGGGTGTGTCCGAAAAAGCAGATATCCGTTTCCTGTTTTAGTAGAGATTTTGTTGCGGTAGCGTTGTCCAGTATGTAAATCATGCTTCCCGGCGTGAGCGGATTATCGTGAACAATAGATATGTTTTGATTTTTATATACAAGTGGCAGTGTTTTAATATATTCAATCCACCGGGGAGAAATTGTTTTTTTTGTCCAGTTTAAACACTCGTTAACCACAGGGCTGTCAACTTCTGCATATCCTAAGAGCATAAGTTCGTGGTTTCCAAGGATAGAAACAGAGCAATTGTTCATAACCCAGCTACAACATTCGTTTGGAAAAGCACCGTAGTTGATAATAT
Organism: Desulfurobacterium atlanticum; assembly: GCF_900188395.1. Lineage (NCBI taxonomy): Bacteria > Pseudomonadati > Aquificota > Aquificia > Desulfurobacteriales > Desulfurobacteriaceae > Desulfurobacterium > Desulfurobacterium atlanticum. Next base: position 6,904 of record NZ_FZOB01000016.1, read on the forward strand.
CTCCAAGACACCACACTTCCTCAATCTGTTCTTTTTCCATATCGGATATAACGGCCTGAAGTGCATGTAAATTTGCATGGATATCTGATATTATTCCTATTTTCATGATAAGCAAATTTTACTCTTTAAGTGGTTAACATGTAAAGAACAGTTGAAAGGCTGTTTTGAAACTTTTTTCTTTAAGATGAAAAGGGATTTTAGAATGACAAATGAAGTCAGTATTTGGGCTAAATTTGAAGAAATTTTCACACAATTGGCTTGTGGTAAAAAGATTTTTTAATGTTAAAATAAAATTAAATAATGAGAGGTGTTTTGTGATGGAAAGGGATGATTTTGGAACAGTGAAATCTCTGGGAAAGGAAACAAACTATGTATTTACCTATAAACCTGAACTTCTTGAAAAATTTCCGAACAGATTTCCCGGTAATAGATATTGGGTTTCTTTTAATTGCCCTGAGTTTACTGCATTGTGTCCTATAACTGGACAACCAGATTTTGCAACTATCTATATTCAGTACATTCCTGACAAGTGGCTTGTAGAAAGTAAATCTTTAAAACTTTACCTGTTCTCTTTTAGAAATGCCAGAGATTTTCATGAGGATACTGTTAATAGAATAGCTGAAGATTTATTTAAGTTGCTTGAGCCTTTTTATATAGAAGTTTATGGGGAATTTAATCCGCGAGGAGGAATTTCTATAGACCCTTTTGTTCAAAAGTTTAAAGATTATGACTGGGTTAAGGAGCTTGCTAAAGAGCGGTTTAAACTTCATAGGATAACACCACCTGATATTAAGCGGAACAGGGGGTAGTTGTGATTTTAGTGCTTGGTGGAAGCGGTGCTTACTTTATTGATAAAGAGAAGTTTGGGAAAGTTTTATGGAAAAGAAGGATAGAAACGCCTTTTGGGTTATCAAATCCTGTTTATAAAATTAAAGCTCTTAATGGTTTTGAGTTTCTTTTCCTTTCAAGACATGGAGAAAAGGACTATGAGGTGACGGCTCCATTTGTAAACTATAGGGCAAATATATATGCAGCTAAAGAGTGCGGTGCTGAAAGGATAGTCGCGTGGACAGGGCCCGGGTCGATGAGAGATGATTATAAGCCGGGGGATTATGTTGTTCCTGATGATATTATAGATTTTACAAAGAAGAGGAACTATACCTTCTTTGAGAAAAAGGGTCTTGGATTTATTCGTCAAAATCCTGTTTTTTGTCCTCAGATAAGGGAAGGATTGAAAAAAGTTCTTGAAAAACTTGATTTTTCCTTTCATGATGGTGGTGTGTATGTTTGCACTGAGGGCCCGAGACTTGAAACTCCGGCGGAAATAAGGATGTTTAGGCAGCTTGGCGGTGACCTTATAGGGATGACTCTTGTTCCGGAAGTTTTTTTAGCTAAAGAGCTTGAGATGTGTTACGGAGCTATCTGTTATGTTACAAACTATGCAGAGGGTATAAAACCTTACGGGTTTAAAGAGGGGATTTTATTTGAAGGGATGCTTACTGATGAGCAGAAGAAACTTGTTGATAGAGCTGTGGAAAGATTTCCTGAGATAATGCTTGCTCTTATAGAATATCTTTATAAGCTTGATAGAACTTGTCCTTGTGGAAACTTGATGAAAAGGTACAAATTAAAGGGAATGATAGGAGAGAATTGGAGAGATTGGGTTAAATAAGTTAAAGTTGGATTGGATGGATGCTGATGAAAGAGTTGTTGAAAGAGAAAATGTCTGCTTTTAGTACTGAAAAAGATTCTAACATTGTTGAAATTAAAACTTTAAAATATTTAATTTTAATTTCTCTTGTAACTATACCTTTTGCAGCTATTTTAAGGAATTTATATCTTGATTTAGAAAAGATAGTTGTGACTGCAATTATCGCTGAAGTTTTAATGTTTATAGCTTTTCTTTTTCATCTTAAGAATAGGTATGATTTGTCCAGGTTGCTTACTATTATAGCTATTGCTTCTATTCTGTTTGGATTGGTTTTTCAAAACATCCATTTTAACTATATGTGGGTTGCACTTTTTCCTTTGGTATCTTTTATACTTTATTCTTACAATACCGCTGTTATATTTTCTTCTATCTTTCTATTTGCTTTTTTATTTCTGGATTTTGGAATCTCCAGAGTTCCATTTTGGATGAAGTTATTCTATCTTCAAGAAATTTCTACTTTTTATCTTTTTATGGTTTTAGGAGGCTATTTTTATTCAAAAACATTGAAAGAGCATGAAACTGTTATGCAGTATTTTGCAACGAGAGATATGCTAACGGGAGCTTTAAACAGACATAAGTTTTTGGAATTTTTGTCTCACGAATTTGAAAAATCCAAGAGATTTAATCTGCCTCTTTCTTTAATAATGTTTGATATAGATTTTTTCAAAAAGGTTAATGATACGTATGGACATGATGCAGGTGATATGGTTTTGAAAAGAGTTGTAGAGATAGTAAAAAATAATATCCGAAAGATAGATAAACTTGTTAGATGGGGTGGAGAGGAGTTTATTATACTTGCTCCAAATACTGATGTGAAAGGTGCGGTTTGTCTTGCTGAAAAGTTGAGGGAGGAAATAGAGAAAGCGGATTTTGGAAAGATTGGTAAAATTACTGCAAGTTTCGGTGTTGCTGGTATGGCAGATGGTGATACTGTGGATGATTTATTAAAGCGTGTAGATGAAGCTCTTTATAAAGCTAAGCAGAAAGGAAGAAACAGAGTGGAAATCAATTAAGAGGGATTTGCTGTGGGTGAACAGTCGATAAGAGGGAAAAGAGATATTTGCTCTTTATGTGATATTAGTGAACTTGAAGGTTTAAGAGAGACAATTCTGTTCTATTTCATTCTTGCTGGACTTGTTACGGTTCCGTTTTTTGGCATTTTAAGGAACTATTTTCTGGGAAAAACAGTTATAGCTGTTGCTGCTCTAATTTCTGAATTTATCCTGATTGTTGCGTACTTTTTCTACTCTAAAAAGAAAATTGCAATATCAAAGTTGATGTTTCTTACAGCTATAGGGGTAATGTTAGTTTCACTTATTTTTCAGAATGTAAAATTTATGTACATGTGGTTTGCTCTCTTTCCCGCTGTTGCATTTATGCTTTTCCCTGCAGAGACAGGTTTGATTTTCTCGGTTATTTTTGGATTGATAGTTTTTATTGCTGACTTTTTTATTCACTCTTCTTCTAATCGGGAAGTTTATTTTCTTCAGGAGATGGTTGTTTTCTATCTTTTTATGATTGCTGGAGGGTTTTTGTATGCAAAAATTCTTGAAAGACAGAAAATTCTTCTTTCCTGGCTTGTCTCTGAAGATTCGTTAACTGGAGTTATGACACGCAGGCGATTTTTGGAGCTGCTTGATATTGAGATTCCTAAAGCTAAAAGATATCAAATTCCAATTTCTGCTGTTATATTTGATATTGACAGGTTTAGAGAACTTAATAAATCTCATGGAAGTGAAGCTGGAAATAGGATGTTAAAAGATATAGTAGAAGTTATAAAAGAGAATATACGTAGGGCTGATGTTGTTGTAAGATGGGGTGGAGATGAGTTTATTGTCTATCTGCCTTTTACAGATTTAAAGGGAGCGTGGTCTGTAGCTATGAAACTTAAAAATGCAGTGGATAAGGTGATTTCCAATTATGCTGTTGAGGGAATTTCCGTAAGTATGGGCCTGGCGGAATTTAAAGGAAATAAGGATAAGGAAGAGTTTATCAGAAGGCTTGAAGAAGCCCTTTATATTGCCAAGAATAAAGGCGGTAATGTAATAGAATCTGTTTAACGGGGGAGAGATGATTAAAGGTTATATGTTAATAGGTGGAGAGAAAGTTTGTAAAGATAGGGAGATAGAAATCTTATTTCCCTATGATGAAACTGTTGTTGGAACCATTCCAGATGGAGATAAGGAGGATGCTGAACGGGCTGTATCTGTTGCACTTAAAGGTTTTGAGAAGATGAATCAGATGACTGCTTATGAGAGATATCAGTGTCTTAGCAGGGCTGCAAGGATTCTTTCAAATAGGAGTTTTGAAATAGCAGAGTTGCTTACAAAGGAAGTGGGAAAAACACTTAAAGAGGCTCTCGGGGAAGTTGGGCGTGCTGTTAATACTCTTACACTTTCTGCTGAAGAGGCAAAGAGATTAAAAGGGGAAGAAATTTTATTTGATGCTGCTCCTGGAGTGAAAGGTAAGGTTGGTTTTTACAGAAGGGTTCCTCTTGGAGTAATAGGATGTATAACACCGTTTAACTTCCCTTTAAATCTTACATGTCATAAGGTTGGTCCTGCTCTTGCAGCGGGAAATAGTGTAGTTATTAAACCTTCTGAAAATACTTCTCTGGTTGTTATAAAACTTGCTGAGATACTTATAGAGGCAGGGTTTCCTCCAGAAGCTGTGAATGTAGTTACAGGCTATGGAGAAAAGGTTGGTGATGCTCTTGTAAGAGATGAAAGGGTTAAAAAAATAACTTTTACAGGAAGTGTTCCTGTTGGAAAGATAATTATGTCCCGTGGAGGACTTAAAAAGTACGCGATGGAGCTTGGTTCAAATGCTGGAGTTTATATAGATAGTGATCAGGTAGATAAACTTGATTTTGTGGCTGAAAAGGTGTGCCGTGGTGGTTTTACGATGGCAGGGCAGGTGTGTATATCTGTTCAGAGAGTTTTTGTGAATGACACTATATTTGATGAATTTATTGAAAAAGCTGTTTCTTTTACTAAGAGTTTAAAAGTAGGGAATCCGTTTGATGAAAATACAGATATTGGTCCTGTTATTGATAAGGCTTCGGCAGACAGAATAATGGAATGGATAGAAGAGGCGGTTAGTGCGGGTGCTGAGATTGTTGTAGGTGGCAGGAGATTGTCCAATACATTAATAGAACCAACGATACTTATTAATGTACCTGAAGATGTAAAACTCTTCACTGATGAGGTTTTTGGTCCTGTAATTGTTGTAAATAGAGTTAAAAATGTGGAGGATGGTATAGAGAAAATAAATCTCTCAAGATATGGACTTCAAGCGGGAATATTTACCAATGACATAAGAAAGGCTTTGAAATTTGCTGATGAGGTGGAAGCTGGCGGAATAATGATAAACGAAATTCCTACTTTTAGAGTTGACCAGATGCCTTACGGTGGTATGAAAGAGAGCGGTATAGGCAGGGAGGGACCTTCTTTTGCGATTGAAGAGATGACAGAGATAAAGGTTATCTGTTTTGATTTGAACCAGTAAGCAATAAAAAGCAACTTACATTACTGTTAGTTAAAGCCCCGATGATTTCGGGGCTTTAAAATTTAAAAGGAGGTGTGAAGATAGGATGAATTATCTTTCTTTTTCTCTGCATAGTTTACACTTTCCAAAGAAAGTGTGTTGTGCTCCTTCTATTTTATGTCCTGGTCCTTCCACACAGTTTCGTGCCATTTCACATATAGGGATGTCTATGTCAAAAATTTTACCACAGTAGTTACACACAAAGTGATGATGATATTCAGTTTTGAAGTCAAATCTGGATTGTTTATTAATTATGATTTCTCCGATTTTTCCTTCTTCTACAAGTTCCTTCAGAACACGGTATACAGTTGCGAGGCTTAGTGTTTTAAGTTCTTTTTTCGCTCTCTCATATATCTGTTCAGCTGTAGGGTGGTCTTTTGACTCTTTAGCTATTCTGTATATAACCGTTTTCTGTCTGGTCTGTCTTTTGGTTTTTACCATTTAATACCTCATATTTCAGAATGTAGTAATAAAACGAAAATAAGTGTCATTTTCAATTATATAAAAAGTGTAACATTTTTTCAATTTTTGCTATGGGAGATGTTTAATTAGCTGTTGTGTGTAATAAAATATAAAATACTGTAAGCTGTAAGGAGAATGTTAACCATTTTTGGAGTTAAGTTATGGAACTGTCTGCTGAATTTATTAAAAAAGCTGTGGGATTTTCTTCCTTTGATATAGCGGTTGTTCTTGGTTCTGGTGTTGAGCTACCAGGGAAAAAGGTGCAAACGATTTCCTATTCGGATATTCCATCGTTTCCATCTACTCAAGTGGAAGGCCATAAAGGAGTTTTTGAAGCTATAGAATTGAAAGGTTTGAAAATAGCCGTTTTTAAGGGAAGGTTTCACTACTATGAGGGAAGGACTGATGAAGAGATAAGGGCTATTCCACTTTTATCTGCCCTGCTTGGATGTAAACTTTTCGTTACAACATGTGCTGTGGGAGCTGTTTCTCGACGGGCAGCGGCAGTTGATTTTGTGGTTATAGAGGATCATATAAATCTCCAGGGGAAAAATCCTCTTGTAGGTCTTATAAAGAAGTATGGAAGCAAAGTTTTTGTTGATTTAAAAGGGTGTTATGATAATGATTTCAGTGATACTTTTTTGAAGGTTGCACTTAATAAAAATGTAAAAGTTTGTAAGGGAGTTCTTGCTGCAATGCTTGGGCCAAGTTATGAGACGTTTGCGGAGATAAAGATGTTAAATTCTATGGGGGTTGATGTTGTTAGCATGTCCACGGTTCCAGAGATTATCGTTGCCAGGTTTTTGGGAATGGATGTTGGGGCAGTGGCTGTTGTTGCAAATGATACTATGATGGAAAATGTGAACCATGATTTGGTTTTGACACAAGTAAAAAAGCGCAATAATCTCTTGGCAGAATTGTTAAATGAGACTTTAATAAAATTATGATTTTATATATGGATTATACTCTTGACACTGTAGAAAAATTTTTCTAACATATCCTTTGGATGTTATGGTGGGATAGGAGGTTGATGTGGAAAATAAAGAAGAGATAGCTTATAGAGGGGTTTACAAAAAAACACTTTCTGATGAGGATGGGGAAAGATGAGAAAAGTACTGTTTTTATCACTGCTTGCTGGTTTTGTAGTTTCCTGTGCTGGCTCAAAAACGGAGCCTGTGAAAACGCAGCCTCAACCTGAAAAAAAGGTTGAGAAGGTTGAGAAAAAAGAGGAGGAACAAGGGAAACAACCTGAGAAGGTGGAAGAGATTAAGAAAGTTGCCCCTTCTGTAGAAGTGCCAGAGTCTAAGTTGGTTCTTTCTAAGTTTAAGCACAGCGACCACGTAAAAGTTATCAGGGAGTATGGCTGTATTCCGTGTCATCATTTTAATGTAGAGATGCATGTTCCAGATGTTAATCGGGCACATCAGGTTTCTCAGAAATTTTTAAAGCCATCTGAAGCAAGTTGTAAAGTTTGTCACACAAAAGGAGTAGAGTAATGTTTTTAAACAAAGAAACTTATAGTGTAGGGGGTCTGGAGTGAGAGCTTTTATAATGTTCTTCTTAGGATTGCTAACCCTCTGTGGAACAGCCCAGGCTAAGGTGAATATTGGAGATGACGGTTGTCTTTACTGTCACAGAATGAAAGGGCTGATGACTGTGGAAGTTGGTAAAGAGGGTGAAAAGAAGATTGTGGACTGCAGTATTAATGATGCCAAGTATATGCATTCGGTCCACAGAAACATTCACTGTACAGAATGTCATACGAAGGCTGTATCTTATCCTCACGATAGGGCAAAAGTAAGAGAAGTAAACTGTGCTGCTAAATGTCACGTGATTGACCCTGCGACAAAGAGGCCGTTCTCACACGCCAAGGTATATGAAACATGGAAGGAAAGTGCTCACGGTAAGAATTATGACAAAGCACCTGATATCTATCCTTCCTGCCAGTACTGTCATACGAACAGATTGCTTGTGGACATTAAAAAGTTTGAAACACTTGAAGGAAGTTTTGACAGATGTTATGCGTGCCACAATGATGAGAAGTGGTCAGCAGACAGACTTGCTCACATGGCAAGTAGAATGGATATCCCGGATATAAGAAACGGCTATGTTTTCCAGTTTATTAAGACAAGAAGGGATGGATGGGAGATAGTAGAGCTTTGTGCAAGCTGTCATGAAAATGAAAAACTTATGGAGCAGGCAATAGAGATTGAAGGTATTCATAACAAATATAAAATCAAAAGAATTCTTGATGCTGTTCCAAGTTATCAAAAGACAATGCACTCAAAAATGCTCTACCTTGATAGAAGTGATTTAAGGGCTGCTGACTGTCTTGACTGTCATACAAAGAAAGGAAGTGATTATCATGATATCTTCCCAAAAGAGGATCCGAGGGCTTCTACGAATCCGAAGCACATTCAGGTTACCTGTGGAAGATCTACAGAGTGTCATCCACTTGCTCCTAAATACAACATGAAAAACTTTGCTGAGACCAAATGGGTTCACGTTGATCCTGTTCTTGGGGAGAGTCTGGGACAGACTATTGTTTGGATTGTTGAAGAGGCGATGTTCTGGATTGCAGCTTGTGTGATTCTCTTTGCAGCAGTGGTGGTTATCCTTGACACCCTTAAATACATAAGGAGGCAGTAAGCATGTGGGGTTGGTTTAAAAGAAAGTTTAGAATGAGAGAAGATTATGAAAAGCTTATCATTGTTGACGGTGATAAGTTTTTCATAGAGAAGTGGACTGTTCTCCAGTGTTTGATGCACGTTGGTATTATGACGATGATTATGCAGGTTATTACAGGTTTTCCACTTAAATACTGGAACACTCCGTGGGCGAAGTATATAGTTGATGCTCTTGGAGGAATAAACGGTCTTATGACCATTCACAGGATAGAAGGTGCAATAATGTTTTTTGACTTCCTGTTTGTGGTTTTCTACTGTATTATCTTTATGATTGTAAACAGAGATAGAGTTAAGAAGTATGGTATTTGGGATACCTATAGACTTCTTCCAGGTCCAACAGATATTGCTGCTGTTCAGTATTTTGCCTATCTCCTTGGTTTTAGAAAAGCACCGCCGGATTATGATGAGTATATGTGGGTTGATAAGTTTGATTTTTACGCAGTTGGTTGGGGTATGATTGCCATTGGTATCACTGGATGGATTTTGTGGCTTCCTGAAGTGTTCTGCGGATTTTTTGGTTGGCCACCAGAAACGCTTCAGATAGCTCTAATTGCTCATGCTGATGAAGGTATGGTTGCTGTTGGTTGGATTGCTCTTGTTCACCTTTATATGGTTCACTATAGCCCTCACAAGTTTCCAATGGACTGGGTATGGCTTACAGGTATTTCTCCTGAGCTTGAGTGGATGGAGGAAAGGCCCCGCTCATGGAGAAGAATTATCAAAAGGACAGCCGAACATGAGCCAGAACTTCTTGAAAAGTATCCAGCTTTAAAAGAGAGATATGAGTTTGTTAAGGCTATAGAAAATCTTCCTAATGAAGAAATTGTCCTAAAGATTCATGAGTATGCGCATCACCTTCTTGAAAAGGAACTTAGCGAGGAGGCAGCATAATGAGAAAACTTATAGTTACAATAGCGACTCTTTTTCCAATAACAGCTATGGCAGGAGGAGTTATTAGTCCACTGCTGAAAGGCACTCCTTCTCCAGATGTAGATGAGTGGAAAAAGAAGATAGAAGAGCAGCTTAAAGAAAAGCCGAAGTTTCCTGAGGAGAAAGAGTATCCTCAGCCGTTTCATGCACCTAACGGTTATGAGTATCCTGTAAAAGATGTGTGTGTGGCATGTCACTCTTATGCTGCACATACAAAGGATGAGACACTTGCTCCCTTTTACAATGCTCATTCAACCTTTATGAGCTGTACAACCTGCCACTATAAGGCTTCTGACATTTCATATGCGTGGGTTGAGATTGATGATGAGGGAAATGCAAAAATTGTGAAAGATACGCAAGATATGTACGGTGTAAGATATGTTAAGGCTGGTGGTAGAGTTGCTTTATCAGGTATTGATAGTGATGCAAGGATTACACCAGTTGTGAACGGTAAACCTGTGGAGATTCCTCTAAAAGGCAACGAAGGAATACTTCACGATCCTGGTGCAGTTTCAATTATCTATAGTAATCTTGCTAAAGATCCGTTTAAGTGTGCAGACTGTCACAGTGCAAATCCACCTTTAAACCTTGTAGGTTTAGGTTTTTCTCAAGAAAGGATCCAGGATATAGAAAACAATGAAGTTGTAAAAGGCCTTTTACAGGAAGGAAAAATTTACTTCCCAAACTTCATCTGGAAGAGGTAAGGCGATGAGATTTTTAATGTTAAGTTTGCTTATGATGGTTTCTCTTATCTCTTCGGCATTTGCCGGAGAGATAAAGGGGAATTTCAAATTTCCTTCAGATATTGCTGTTAAGAAAGGTAATATTTTCGTGGTGGATGGCTTAAATAACAGGGTTGTTAAGCTTAATGAAGATGGAGATGTTGTTTCTACTTTTGCTGTGAAGAAACCTTACGGTATTTATGTTTCAGATGAAAAAATTTACCTTTCAACCACAGATGGAAATATTTTGATTCTTGATTTTTCCGGAAATGTTCTTAAAAAGTTTAATGTTGGTGGAAGGCTTGTTGACCTTGTCGTTCTTGGTGGGAAAATATGGGTTGTTGATGCTTCTAATGATTGTGTAAAAATTATCTCTGAAGATGATGGAAATCTGGTTAAAATTGTTGGTGAGAAGGGCTCAACACCTGGAGAGTTTGTTTCTCCTTTCATGATAGCTACTGACGGTGATGAAGTTTACGTTGTTGACTCTATCAACGCACGGGTTCAGGTATTTAACAAAAAAGGTGAGTTTGAAAGAACCTTTGGAGAGTTTGGTATTGAGGAGGGAGATCTTTTCAGGCCTAAAGGAATAGCTGTATTTAACGGTGAGGTTGCAGTTTCTGATGTGATTACCGGGGCGGTTCAGCTTTTCAACCCCTATGGAGCGTTTGATGGAGTTGTTGCAAAAGGATTACAGTATCCTATGGCTATAGCTTATGAGAAAGGTGTAATTTATGTGCTTGAGCCTCTTAAAAACAAGATACTTACATTCAAAGTACAAGGGGTTAAATAATGAGGAAGACCTTAGCTATACTTCTATCAGTGGTTGCTATACCAACAGTTTCTCATGCGAAGAAACTTGAGAAAAGCATGAAGAAGGACTGTCTGGTGTGTCACCAAAACTGGCTGTTAGAAGCTAAGGTAAGCTCTCCTAAGCTTCTTACTGATAAAAAGATTCTTGCTGGTGACACGATAATGTGTTTAACCTGTCATGATGGTTCTATGGCAGATGACAGGTTAACTTTCCTTAACTTTGATAAACATTCTCACCCGGTTGATGTGAAAGTTCCGGATAATATGGATATTCCTGATAAGTATCCTCTTAATGACGGGAAGCTATTCTGCGGTACCTGTCACACGCCTCACTCTGAGGTTGGCAGTCAGGATAAACTTGACTACACGTTTATGAGATTTAAGAACACAGATTCTTCTATGTGTATAGATTGTCACAGGAACAATACAGGACATGGTAATCACCCTGTGCTTGAAGAAACAGCCGAGAAAATGTCTCCTGAGATTGTTGCAAAGATTAAAGAGCTTAACGGTAAAGTGGGAGAAAATAACGAAGTTACATGTCAATCATGTCATGCTGCTCATAAAGGTCAGGGAGAACATGCTTTAATAGTCTCTAATAAAAACTCTCAACTTTGTGCAGTATGTCATATGGAAGAAGTTAATTCCCCTGAACATAAAAATCCTATGTCTCATCCGATAGCTGTTTCTGTTGAGGAAGCTGGTGTTAATCCTGAAAGAATAAACTTAAAGCTTAACGGAAGCAATATTGAGTGTTATTCATGTCATAAAGTTCACCACTCTCAAGAGGAAAAGCTACTGGCAGAGCAGAAAAAGCAGCTTTGTGTGGCGTGTCACACTTCTGAAGCCACTGTGCTTCACAGCAAGCACGCCTTTGAAGATAAAGATGCCTGTCTTGAATGTCACACCGCACATAAAGCTGTTGGTCCTAACTTGTGGGGTAGAGAGCTTTCAGACAAAGCGGAAAGTTATGCTGTCTTTCTTGAGGCTGGAGAGAAAGATAGAATGTGTATCTCCTGTCACTATCCTGGTGGTGAAGCGCCGGATATGGGAACAATTTCTCACCCGACAAATGTTAAAAGTAGCGTGAAATCGCTACCTCTTGATGATGGAAAGGTAGCATGTATGTCATGTCATGATCCTCACAGATGGAGTGTTGTTGATAATCCTGTATCAAAAGCTGATGCGAGCTTCTTGAGAGTTCCAGAAAGAGAGCTTTGTGGAAGATGTCACGCAGGTAAGCTTGAGTGTGCTCAAGGTGTTCATGCTAATATTAAAAATAGAAACGTTCTTGGGGAAACATCCGATAATGCAGGTGTTTGTGCTGCGTGTCACGTTCCGCACAGGGCTACAGGTAAGTATCTTAAAGGTGTTGAAGGTGCTGAAGGAAAAGATGCTGTTACAGCATTTTGTATGGCATGTCATGGAGAAGGTGGCGTAGCAAAAGCTAAAGTTATGTCAGGTAAGTTTGCTGATCACCCTGTTGATGTGATGACAGAAGATGGAAAGCTTGTAACATGTGCAAGTTGTCATAATCCTCATAATGCTAAGAAGTTTGCTCTTGCTGCACCTGTTAAAGGAGATTCTGCTTTATGCCTTGAGTGCCATAAAGGAAAGAGTGTGAAAGAGACAGCTCATTATCTTGTTGATAAAGATGAAACTATAATGGAGCATGGTCAGTGTTACGCATGTCATAAGCCTCACAATCCTGAAGGTCCTACACTCTGGAGCAGGGCTCTTGGAGAAGGTAAGACAGTTAATGAGAAACAGTGTACATCATGTCATGCAAAAGGTAAGATGGCAGCTGATTTAACAACAGGTAAAATAACCCATCCACTTGGAGGAGATGTTGTTTCAAATGACCTTCCTGCAATCAACCAGCAAACAGGAACACCGGGAATGGGAGTTCTTGATTGCGGCAGCTGTCATGACCCTCACGGTGATGCAAAAGCTTCTCCGTTTCTCAGGCTTTCCAATAAAGGCAGTCAGTTGTGTATCTCCTGTCACAAAGAAGAAGTTGCTATTAAAGGTACAGGACACGATATTAATGGTCAGATGTGTGCTGCGTGCCACGTGCCTCACCAGGCTAAAAGTGCATTCTTGTGGAAGATGGAGCTTAAGAACTTTACATATCCAACTGGAGAACCTGTTGATAGAGCGTCAACATACTGCCTTACCTGTCACAATGAAAGCGGCATAGCTTCAGATGCAACAGTTAAGTATTATTTCCATCCGTATAAAGACTTTGATCTTGTTGCTTCTGATAGACCTGGCAGAAAAGGTAAGTGGCCGCTTTACGCTGAAGATGGTTCAGAAGTTGAAAGAGGTGGTGCTATAGCCTGTGAAACATGTCACGATGCTCACATTCATGGAAAGACATACTTCTTAAGAAATAAGACAGTAGCTGGAAGTACATGTGTTGACTGTCACGGAGATGAGGCTGTGATAAGATATATGTGGTATCATACAGATAAGGTTCGTCAGCCTCATCCAAGCTACAAATAATTGGTAAGAGGAGGAAACCTCAGATGGCAAAAGAGATGACAAGTAAAGAGTTTGAAAGATATGCATGGAAAAAGGCATGGATAGTTCTTGCAGCTACATTTATAATACTGTTTGGACCATGGATTATGGTGTGGGTTGTTAAGTTTATCCATTGGTATGCACAGTCTTTCTTTATGTGGCTTTAATAGTATTGGAAAATTGGAGGTGAAGGATGGGACATACTCACGATCCTGTAGTTGAAGAAAAGATGCAGAAGATTAAGTATTTTAAGGACTGGATTTCTGCTTTTCAGCTTTTAGTTGCTCTTTCTGCTTTGATTATCACATGTATTTATTGTCTTGGTAATATATGGCATCTTTATATGATCTTTTTCGGTGGTGGACATTAAAGGAATTATGAGTTTTAACAGGGGTAAAAGGGTTCTTATAGGGATTCTTTTACCCCTTTCTCTTTTTTTCTGCTTTTCCTGTGAAGAGCCTGTTGAAACCTTTTCATCTGATAACACGATTCTTGGAAAAACTGTTAATCTTGAAAATGTAAAGTTTGAAAAAGGAATATACGGGGGAACTCTTTACGATTCAACATCTTCAGATCCGAAAACTTTTAATCCTGTTTTTGCCCATGAAACATCTTCAACGGTAGCTGTTGCCGGTATTTTTGAAGGGTTGACAGATGTTGATATTAAAACGTTGAAGCCTGCCGGCAGGCTTGCTGTTTCCTGGGAGTTTAAGGACAACGGAACAACCTGGGTTTTTCATTTAAGAAAAGATGTTAGATGGTCTGACGGTAAACCATTTACAGCAGATGATGTTGTTTTTACCTATAATAAAATCTACTTCAACCCTGAATATCCAAACTCTGTTAAAGATATGTTTGAGATAGACGGAAAACTTCCGAAGATTAAGAAATTAGATACATACACGGTTGAAATAAAACTTCCTCAGCCATTTGCTCCACTTTTATACTCTCTTTCGGCGGATATTTTCCCAGAGCATCTGTTAAGGGAAATTGTTGAGAGTGGAAAGTTTAAAACTTTCTGGACGGTGGCAACTTCACCTGAAAAACTTGTGGGAACAGGACCCTATAAACTTGTAAAGTATGTTAACGGTCAGTATCTTGTTTATGAAAAAAATCCTTTTTATTATGAAAGTGATGGTTACGGAAGCAAACTACCTTATGTTGAGAAAAAGGTTATTTATATAGTTCCTCAGAAAGATACTGCCCTTTTAAAGTTTAAAAATAAAGAGCTGGATTTCTATGGACTTTCAGGAGATGATTTTCCATCTTTAAAGAAAGGGGAGAAAAACGGTAACTACACAATTTACAATCTTGGTCCTTCCTTAACTGCCGATTTTATCTGTTTTAATCAAAAAAGAGAAGTTCTTCCTGAGTGGAAGTTGAAACTGTTTTCAAATGCAACTTTTAGAAGGGCTATCTCTCATGCAGTTGATAGAAAGGGTATAGTTTTAACAGTTTATAACGGTCTTGGATTTCCTGTTTACTATCCTGTAACAAAAGCCAATAAGCTTTACTATGACCCTGAAGCTCCAAAATTTCCGTATGATTTGGAAAAAGCAAAAGAGCTTCTTGAGTCTATAGGGCTTAAAGACAGAAATGGTGATGGCTGGCTTGAAACGCCGGACGGTCATAAGGTTGAGTTTTCTCTTTTAACCAATTCAAATAATCCAAATAGAGTTCAGATAGGTTCAATTTTAAAATTTGATTTAAAGAGGCTTGGAATAGATGTTCATTTTCAGCCTCTTGATTTTAATAATCTTGTTGAGAAACTTCTTAATACCCACGATTTTGATGCTGTTATTATCGGTCTGACAGGTTCCATAGATCCTAACGGCGGGAAGAATGTGTGGAAAAGTAGCGGGCAGCTTCATTTGTGGAATCCCAATCAGAAGAGACCTGCAACGCAGTGGGAAGCTGAAATAGATAGGTTGTTTGATGAAGGAGTTAAAGAGCTTGATTTTAAAAAGAGAGTGGAAATTTACAAAAGAGCTTACCGTATAATTGCTAAAGAACAGCCTGTTATCTATATTGCTGCTCCTCTTGTATTTGAGGCTGTTAGAAATAGAGTGAAAAATTATTTTCCAACAATCTGGGGGACATACAAACCCACACGAATTTTTATAAAAGAGTGATATAATTTGTTCTGTATAGATTTTTCTCTTTTGAGAGGGAGGTTTTGATGGTAGAAGAGATAGGTGTGCACATGCCATTGTGGCTTACAATTCCTTTTGCTGGAATTTTGCTTTCAATTGCGGTTTTACCTCTTGTGGCTCCCCATTTCTGGCATAAACACTTTGGAAAAGTATCCGCCTTCTGGGCACTTGCCTGCGGTATTCCTTTTGTGCTTCTTTATAAAGGGGCGGCGGTTCACAGTATTCTTCATACAATACTTGTTGAATATATTCCGTTTCTTGTTCTTCTTGGAGCCCTTTACACAATTGCCGGTGGAATATACATAAAAGGTTCCTTTGTTGGAAGGCCTGTTTTTAATTCGGTGCTTCTTTTTATAGGGGCAATGCTTGCTTCTTTAATGGGAACTACAGGTGCTGCAATGCTTTTAATAAGACCTCTTATAAGAGCAAACAGATGGCGTCAGTATAAAACTTTTACGGTTGTATTTTTTATTTTTCTTGTAGCAAATATCGGTGGTGCACTTACACCTCTTGGAGACCCACCACTGTTTTTAGGTTTCTTAAAAGGTGTTCCGTTTTTCTTTACTTTAAAGCTTATTCCTATATGGGCGACAGCTGTGGCTATAGTTTTAGGAATATTTTTTGCTGTTGATTCATACTTTTATGCAAAAGAGGATAAGACCAAGATACCAAATCCTGATGAGAAGTTTGAGATACTTGGTAAGATAAACTTTCTGTTTCTTTTTGGTGTTCTCGCTGCTGTTTTATTAAGCGGTATTGTTCATCTGCCTCAGATTAATGTTTTGGGAGTTCATCTTTACCTTCAGGATGTATTAAGGGATATAGCTTTGGTTGTTCTCGGTGTTTTATCCCTTCTTCTCACACCACCTGTTGTAAGGGAGAAAAATGAGTTTACGTGGTTTCCTATAAAGGAAGTGGCAATTCTCTTTATAGGTATATTTATTGCCATGATTCCCTGTCTAAAGATTCTTGAAGCTGGCGAGCACGGTCCTGCTGGGAGCTTGATTCATATCCTTTCAGAGCCTTACCACTATTTCTGGACCACGGGAGTTCTTTCATCGTTCCTTGATAACGCTCCGACCTATTTAACATTTTTAATGACAGCTCTTGGTAAATTTTATCCCGGTGTTCCTGTTAAAGAGGCTGTTCATAAGCTTATAGAAACCCATTCTCTATATCTTGAAGCTATCTCTGCAGGTGCTGTTTTCTTTGGGGCTGTTACTTATATAGGAAATGCTCCAAATTTTATGGTTGCTTCAATTGCGAGGGAGCAGGGTGTTGAGATGCCATCTTTCTTTGGATATATAATAAAGTATTCTATCCCTGTTCTTATTACGACGTTTGTTGTGCTTACTTTCCTTTTCTTTATGTAAGGAAATCGTCCAGCGGGGTTAATCAACCCCGCTTTTTATCATCATTTCAAGGGTATGTTTAACAACATCTTTTGGAGAAATATCAAGACATTTTCTATCAAAGCATCTTACCTTTCCGTGAAGAGAACATGGATTACAGGGGAGGTCTTTTCTTATAACAATTCCTTCTTCAGGTAGAGGCGCGAATCCAAAACAGGGATGGGTTGCTCCGTAAATTACTGCAACTTTTGTTTTTACAGCTCTTGCCATGTGTGTGACTGAAGAGTCATTACATATAACTGCTCTTGCGTGTTTTATAACGGCCATAGATTCTATGAGTGAAAGTTTTCCGCAGAGGTTAAATCTATCACTTCCAGCTATTTCCTGTCCCGCTTCTATGTCTTCTTCTCCTCCTACTGTTATAACAGCGTAACCCAGTTTTTTGAAAGTGTCTCCGACTTTTTTAAATTTTTCCGGAGGATAAATTTTCCCTTCCCATTTTCCGCCTGGAGCTATTACTATAAATTTCATAGGGGGAAGATACTTTGAGATAGTTTCTTCTACATTATCTGGAATTGGTATATAGGGTGTTGGATTTTTCTGTATTTTTATACCTGCTTTTCTTAAAGCTTCTGCGTAAAGTTCTGGAACATAGAGATTATATTTTCGTTTTAGAAATTTAAAAATAAGAATTTCTCTTCTTAAAAAGGAGCGTTTGTTGTAAGTAATTGTTTTAAAAGGAAGGAGTTTTGTCAAAAGTTTTGTTTTTGGTATTGCATGAAGGTCAAACACGAAATCATATTTTTCCTTTTTTAAAGTTGCTGCTAATTCTTTTATCCCTCTGAAGGAGAGTTTCTTTTTATCAACTTCCATAACTTTATTTAATCTCGGGTCTTCTTTGAAAATGGTTGCGATACTTTTGTCGGTCAAAAGATCTACCTTGGTATCTTCTTTATTAAGATCGTTGAAAAGAGAGGAGGTTAATATTACATCTCCAATAGCAGATAATCGGATAATGAGAATTCTCATTTTTCACCTTCAATTTTATTTTTGAAATTAACTTATCATAAATTGAACGGTGGTTCAATAGTGGTATGTCAATAGATTAAGATGTAAAATATCTTTTGATTTTCAAAGGTTAGGGGAGCTTTATGAAAAAGGATTTAAGAAAGCTTTTAGTAGAGTTTTTTGTAATTCTTGGTATTAGCTGGATTGTAGAGTTTCTTTATATGGGTTTTAGGGGTGTTGCTGAAGGGACAATGCTTTCCTTTCTTGAAATATCTCTCTCTTTTGATAATGCAGTTATGAATGCTCTTGTTCTTTCAACGATGACTCCAAAGTGGAGGAAGCGGTTTCTTACATGGGGGATGTTGATAGCTGTTTTTGGAATGAGATTTCTGTTTCCGGTTTTAATAGTTTCTTTAACTTCCAATATTTCTTTTAGAGATACTTTGAGTCTTGCCTTTGAACATCCGGATGTTTACGGTAAAGCACTTGAACATTCAAGACCTTTAATTCTTGCTTTTGGTGGTTCTTTTCTTTTGATGGTTTTTATAGACTGGCTTTTTGATGCGGGAAAGGAGCTTCACTGGATTAAGATTTTTGAAGAGAAAGCGTCTAAAATTGCAAAACTTGGAGAAGTAAAGCTTATAGTTGCTCTTTTTGTTATTTTTCTAATAGGGATCCTTAGAAATGATGAGGGTATAACGCTCTCTATGGTTTTAGGTGTTCTACTTTTTGAGATTGTACATTTTGTAAAAAATGCTGTAGAGTATTTTAAGGATAAAGATATCTTTTCAGGAGACAGCGGATGGGCAAGTTTCTTATATCTTGAACTTCTTGATGCCTCCTGTTCTCTTGATGGAACTGTTGGAGCGTTTGCCATTACGCAGAATCTCATCATAATAACTGTGGGACTTTCTGTTGGAGCGTTTATACTTCGTTCTTTAACAGTCTATTTTGTAAATAGTGGAAAACTAAAAACTCTTCCATACCTTGAGCACGGTGCTCACTGGGGTATAGGAGGACTTGGGCTACTCATGCTGTTTGAGCTTTTCTTTGAAATACCAGAAGTTGTTATAAGTTCTTTAGCTTTGGTGTTTATTGTGAGTTCTTTTTATTCCTCTTTAAAGAGAGGGGAAAAGATTGTTGAAAAAATCGGATAGATACCGATAATAACAGATATATTTTAGTTTTAGGAGGGATTTATGAAATTTATGGAAAAGTTGGGACTTGAGAAGATTAGTCGCCAAATATTGTTTATTGTGTTTATTCCTATACTTTTTGTCCTTGTTATTCTTTTGAGGCAAACCTATACGGAATATACAACTGTCTATAGACCTGCTACTGTTGTTAATGAGCATTTTCCTTTGATTAAAAAGATAGCAAAACTTGCACATGACCTTGCAGTGGAGAGGGGCCTTTCTGTTACTTTTCTCTCAAAAGGTGGTGATAAAACTTCAGCTGTCTATAAAAAGCTTTTAAATCAAAGAAGGGAAGTAGATAAGGATGTAGCTGAGGTAGAGAATATTTTGATTACTCATGGATGGGTGGAAAAGCCGGGGATTCCTGTTTCTATGTTAAATGAGATAAGAAGAAAAGTGGATGATCTTGAAATTGATGGAATGGTTATTCTTTCAAAATATACAGATTTAATGAATGAGGTAATTAAAAATATTGAACACCTTGCTACAGTTGATTTAAAAGATACTGTCTTTGAAAAGGACCTTTACTCTCTTTCTTTTTTTCTGAAATATAAAGATACTTTTGGAAGAGAAAGGGCAATTGCATCAAGTATTGCCGCTGTTTTACACTCAGGAGATAACGAATCTTTAAGGGAACTAGAAATAGCGTTTTATTCACTTCAAGATAAGAAAAATACTTTAGGTGAAGTTGTAGAAGCTCTATCTTTTAAGGAAGTTAAAGAGAGGTTTGTAAAATTAAAAGATACTCCTGAATATAAGAAAATTGTATATTTTGAAAATCTTGTAAGGAATGAAGATTTTAATAAACTTTCTTCCTATACTCCGTTGCAGGTGTTTGATATTTATACATCTTTTTTAAAGGTTTTAAAGCAGTTTCAGGATAAATATATTTCTCTTTTAGAAAAGAGAGTCTTGAATCTTTACAGTCAGGCTGAAATAAGAATGGTTTTTGATGTTGTGCTTGTTTTTGCTTTAATTATTATTCTTGTTTTTGTTTTCTCTTTGAGAAAGAAATTAAAGAGTTCCACTTTCGAAATAAGGGAGCTTCTTAACGCTGTTAATAATGGACATTTTGACGTTTCTTTGAATTCAATTGCAGGTAAAGATGAGTTTTCTGAGATTAAAAGACTGATTAATGGACTTGTAAACAGTTTTAAAAATGTAATCTCTGAAGTTGAAAAAGTTTCAAAGGGAATTTCTGAAGGTAATTTTGATGTTTCTGTTGATAGAAAAATATTTAAGGGGGATTTAAAGTCTCTTGAAAACAACCTTTTACAGATAGTTAATACTTTAAAGACCTTTATAAAGGAGATTGATAAAGTAACAGAAAGTTTATCATTTGGAGATATAAAAACGGAAGTTGATGTTTCAAAGTTTAAAGGTAAGTATAAGGATATAGCAGAAGGACTTAATGAAATTGTTGAAAACTTTAGAAAGGTAGTGAAAGTAGTTGATGGTATTACAGAGGATCTTGCCAGCGCTAAGTTTAAAACTTACGATGAAAGGTTGCTACCTGGTGATTTGAGGGAAATTATCATAAATGTAAACAGAGCTTCAGAAGATATAAGAAAAGCTCTTGATACACTTGCAGCTATTTTAGAGAAAGCAGATATAAACCGTGATATTGATGTTGAATCGTTTAAGGGGGATTTGAGGAAGGTGGGAGAAGCTGCAAACACTTTCACTGTTACTATTAGAAGTATTATTAATGAGATAAACAGATTTGTTAATGAACTTGAAAACGGAAATCTGTCTGTAGAAATAGATAATTCCAGGTTTCCTGAATCACTGATTTCCCTTAAAGAAGCTTTACTGGGTATTCAAGAAACTTTCCTTACAATTAAGCGTTCTCTTCTTATGGTAATGAAAAAGCTTGCTGATGGAAATCTTTTAGTAAGAATGAATGAAAATGAACTTAAAGGTGATTTAAAAGAGATAGCTATTTCATTTAATAAAGGTGTTGAATCTCTTGGAAACTCTATAGGTATTTCTGTTAAGACTTTAAAAGAAGCTGTTAATCTGCTTGAAGAGAAGGTAAATAATCTTTCAGAGGTTATGAAAAATATTCTGGAACAGACAGATAAGACGGAAACTGTGTCAACTGAAGTGGAGGAAGCTTCCAGAGATATAGACTCTCTTGCAAAAGAGGTGTTGAAATTAACCGACCTTTCTTCTAAAAACCTTGCTACAGTAAGTGATGCTGAAAAGATTATTGAAGAGATTAAAAAGCTGCTTGATCAAAGAACGAAGGAGCTTGCTTCTATTGTTGAAATAATTTTCCAGATTGCAACTCAAACAAACCTTCTTGCTCTTAATGCTGCAATAGAGGCAGCAAGGGCAGGAGAAGCGGGAAGAGGTTTTGCAGTTGTTGCTGATGAGGTAAGAAAACTTGCTCAAAAGGTTGTTTCTGCAACAGATCAGATAAAAGCTACAGTTTCCAATATTAATAGTGATATTCAGGAAAAGGTTATAGGTAATGTTTCAAAAGCTTTTGAGAATATCAAAGAGTCTATGGAGGAGCTTGAGAAAATTGTTATGACTGTTTCAGAAGGTGCGAAAGAGGAAGCTGAATCTATGGAGAAAGTTGCAGAAACTGTTAAAGATGTTGCAAGTATGGCTTCTGAAAACTTAAATGACCTTAAGGAAGTTGTTGAAGGAATTACGAGAGTATCAGAGAAAATTAAAGAGCTTGAGGAAGAGTTAAATAGATTTAAAACCTGATTGGCAGTTGTGTAGTAAAAAAATAAGGGGGCTTAAGCCCCCTTATTTTTTATGATTATTCTATTATTTCAAGGACGGCTCTTTTTCCACTTTTTGCTGCAACAGAAGAGATAAGGGTTCTTATAGCTTTTGCTGTCCTTCCCTGTTTTCCTATAACTTTACCAAGATCTTTAGGATCAACTTTTAGTTCTACAATAACAGTTCTTTCACCTTCTGTTTCAATAACGTTTACTGCATCTGGGTTGTCAACAAGTTTTTTAACAACGCACTCAACAAGCTCCTTTACTGCGGACATGGCTGCCTCCTGTTTTGAGAATTACTGGGCTACTTCAGATTGGGCAAGTTTAATAAGTGAAGCCACTCTTGGTGTAGGTTCTGCTCCTTTTGCTATCCACTCTCTGGCTTTTTCAATGTCAAGTTTGAGTTCTTTTGATTTGGGATTATAGGTTCCTAAGATTTCTACCGCCTTTCCGTCTCTTTTTGCTCTTTCATCAGTTACAACGATTTTATAAACTGGAAGCTTTTTCCTTCCCATTTTCTTAAGTCTTATCTTTACCAACTTCTCTCCTCCTTTAAAAATCTATTTTGTAAAAGGTAATTTTATACCAAAGGTAATTTAATACAAGCTTACATAAAAGGAAAGGGCATTTTGCCGCCTTTTTTTGCCATCTTTTTCTGCATCTTTTTCATCTGTTTCATCATCATTTTAGCCTGGGCAAACTGCTTTAGAAGAGCATCCACATCTTTTACACTTGTCCCACTTCCCTTTGCTATTCTTCTTTTTCTGCTTGCGTTTATTATTGCGTGGTTTCTTCTTTCTTCCGGAGTCATTGAGTTAATAATTGCTTCTATTCTCTTAAGTTTTTTGTCATCAACGGCTTTATCAAGTTGCTTCATTATTTTTTGACTTGATAATCCTGGAATCATTTTTATAAGCTGTTTTATAGGTCCCATTTTCTGTATCATCTCAAGTTGTTTTTTGAAATCTTCAAGGGTAAACTCGCCTGATAAGAGTTTTTCTTGCATGGAGAGAGCTTCTTTTTCGTCTATAACTTCCTGTGCTTTTTCAACAAGAGAAACAACATCTCCCATTCCGAGAATTCTTGAAGCCACCCTGTCTGGATAGAAAGGCTCAAAGTCCTCTATCTTTTCACCAACACCGGCAAATTTTATAGGTTTGCCGGTAACTCCTTTTACTGAAAGGGCGACGCCTCCTCTTGCGTCTGAGTCAAGTTTTGTAAGAACAATTCCTGTCATTCCGACATTCTCATCAAACGCTTTGGCAATATTTACAGCTTCCTGGCCGGTCATTGCATCTGATACGAAGAGGATTTCATCAGGCTTCACCTCTTCTTTTATTTTTCTTGCTTCTTCAAGCATCTCATCATCTATGTGGAGTCTTCCGGCTGTATCAACTATGAGAACATCGTACTGCTCTTCTTTCGCTTTCTCTAAAGCTTCTTTGGCGATTTTGGCTGCGTCTTTTTCGTTTTGATTAAGATAGACTGGGATATCTATCTGTTTACCTAACTTTTCAAGCTGTAGCATTGCCGCAGGTCGGTATATGTCAACGGATGTTAAAAGAACCTTTTTTCCCTGCTTCTTTAGATAGTTTGCCAGTTTTGCAGCAGTTGTTGTTTTACCAGAACCTTGAAGACCTATAAGAAGGATTACAGATGGTTTACTTTTAAGTTGAAGTTTTTCTGCTTCTCCTCCAAGTGCTTTAACAAGTTCATCGTTTACTATCTTTACAAGTTGTTGAACGGCTGTTACTCCTTTTGTAACTTCTGCACCGAGGGCTTTTTCTTTTATATCTTTGATAAAGTCGGAAACAACTTTGTAGTTTACATCCGCTTCAAGGAGAGCTAATTTTATTTCTCTTAATCCTTTATTTAATGTTTCTTCATCTATCCTTCCTTTTTTGGCTATTTTTCCTATTGCAGATTGTATTTTTTCCGCGAGTGCGTCAAACATCTTTTCCTCCGAAAGGTTAAAAGGTTATTTCTGTTCCTGCTTTGCAATAGATAAATCTATCCTTAAAAGTTTCTTTGAACACCTTTACAGCTTTTTCACCTGTGCAGTGGCAGGGGGCTATGTATTCTGTCATACGTTTTAGTTCTTCGGCAATTTTTTTCACATTTTCGTTTTCTGTTTTATAGAGATGAAACCCACCTAAAATAAGGAAAAGTTTTTCTTCTGTAATTTCTAAAGCTCTTTGGGTTATTTTCACTATTCCCGGGTGAGAGCAACCTGTAATTAGAATGTATCCTTTCGGAGTTTTTCCGATAAAGGCGTGTTCAAAGGAAGGATTATCTATCCCTGTTTCTAAAATTCCTGTGGAAAAGATTTCCGGAGCTATAACTGTGGGAGTAAGTATCGGGACAACAACAGCTTTATCTTTAACCTTTTCTTCCATCTCTTCAGCGTCACTTTCTGGAATGAAAATGTCGGGAGTTTTTGATATGGAGATTACCTTTTCTATGCATCCTGTGTGGTCCCAGTGATTATGGGAGATAAAGATACTTTCTGTTTCTTCAAGAGGAATTTCTGCATTCTTGCAGTTTTTTATAAAAATATCCGGTTTTGCTCCTGTATCAAATAAAATAGGATTTTCTCCGTCAAGAAAAGCACTGAATCCCCAATCACCTATAAAGCCCTCTTCTGCCAGATTATCATATATAACGGTAATACTATTTATCATTTTATTTCTCTTCTCCGTGAATTTGTCCAGTTTAATGATTATATAAGTTTTTGCTTTTTTGAAAAAGTTGAAAAAATTTTTTGTCAAGTTATATTTTACTCTGAAATCTGCCCGGGTGGCGGAATTGGCAGACGCGCAGGACTCAGGATCCTGTGGTGGAAACACCGTGCGGGTTCAAATCCCGCCCCGGGCACCACTTTAAAGGTAGGGGGTGAGCACATTCTCCCCACCCTTTTCCAATACCCCCAGCCTATTAGCCACCACAAAAACATCTTCAAGCAGCACAACAGGGAAACAAGCAACATTAAGATTAAACAAACAATCCCACTTACTCTTTAAAACCTCAAAAGGCGTTCTCCCATTCATACC
>NZ_FZOB01000017.1 GCF_900188395.1 Desulfurobacterium atlanticum
GGTATGAATGGGAGAACACCTTTTGAGGTTTTAAAGAGTAAGTGGGATTGTTTGTTTAATCTTAATGTTGCTTGTTTCCCTGTTGTGCTGCTTGAGGATGTTTTTGTGGTGGCTAATAGGCTGGGGGTATTGGAAAAGGGTGGGGAGAATGTGCTCACCCCCTACCTTTTGAGGAAAAATCACTCTTTTATTATCTTTTCTCCTATAGTTCCCGTTTTCACTATTTTCGGCGGTAAGGGATGGTCTATTTCAAGAAGTATGTATCTGATTTCGTTGAAAGGGGACTCAAACTTTTTTCCGGGAGTTATTGTGCATGTTGGCATTTCCCTTTTAAGACGGCACTTCCCTTTGTATACCTTGCCCTTTGATGTTATAAAGATAGCTAAAAGATTTCGGTTGTATTTTACTTTGATGTACGGTTTAAAGTAAACATAACCTTTACTGTTTTTCTGTAACCATCCAGTTTTAAAATTACCGGCGTAAGCTATGCTTATTCCTGAAAGCAGAATAAACAAATTGAGAAGTATTCTTTTCACCACTAAAACCTTCTATTAAGTTCCCACCTCCATGCAGACTTTATTATTATATCAAGTTCATCAAATTTTGGTTTCCAGTTGAGTGTTTTTTTGAGATTTGTTGGGTCGGCAATGAGAACTGCCGGGTCTCCAGGTCTTCTGTCGGTTTCTTCTACTCTAAAATCTTTTCCTGTTATTTTTCTGACTGTATCAATAATTTCTCTGACAGAGTAACCTTTTCCGTATCCACAGTTAAACACCGCACTTTTGCCGCCACTCATAAGATATTCTAAAGATAGAAGATGAGCATCTGCAAGGTCGTTTACATGGATATAATCCCTTACACAGGTTCCATCAGGAGTAGGATAGTCTGTTCCAAATATGTAAATCTTCTCTCTTTCACCTTTAGCTGTTTTTAAAATCAGGGGAATTAAGTGGGTTTCTGGATTGTGGGATTCCCCTATCAATCCTGAAGGGTCAGCACCTGCAGCGTTAAAATAGCGCAGTGACACGTAGTTTAATCCCTTAAAAGTTGAAAGGTCATTAAGTATTTTTTCAACACACGCCTTTGACTGCCCGTAAGGATTTATCGGTTTTATCGGTTCAGTTTCAGGGATTGGGACGGTGACAGGATTGCCGTAAACTGCAGCGGTTGATGAGAATATGATCTTATCCACACCTGTTATTTCCATGGCTTTTAAAAGACTTACCGTTCCAGAAACGTTGTTTTCATAAAAGGAAAGGGGATTTTTAACAGATTCCCCAACTTCTATGAAAGCTGCAAAATGGATAACAGCGTCAGGTTTGAACGATTCAAAGATTTCAGTAAGTTTGTCTGTATCTTTAATGTTGCATCTGATAAATTGGGCATCTTTTACTGCCTCTTGATGACCGTTATAAAGGTTATCTATAACAAGAACTTCGTGATTCTTTTCTGTTAAAAGTTTTACCGTATGGCTTCCTATATATCCTGCGCCACCTGTAACAACTATTTTCATCTTTTCTCCGGGCAAATTTATTAAAATTTAAAGGTATAACTTATGTTCCCGCCTGCAGTGTTCCCTGTAAGATAATATCCGGTGATCTGGAGATTTTTAAACGGCATTATTTTTATTCCAACGTTTATATCAGAATCAGGTTTTTCCATGTAGGTTTTTAGAGTTTTCTCCCTGAAATTAGCATATTCAATAAGTATGGTAAATTTTGGATGGAAGAGAAGCTCTGCTCCTGTGAAAAATCCATTGTATATACCGCTTCCGTAGCCTACGGTGAAGGTTTGAGGAATGAAAGTTTCAAAATATTTACTTATAGAGATGTAGAAACCATGGGAGAGAGCATCTTCTGATACACTTCCTCCGAAAGCGATTGCAGGGTATCTGTCAGTTTCTGGTAAAAACTGATATTTTAAGAGAAAATCTTTGTCTTCATTGTTTTCAATGTTATATCTTATAGCTGTTTCAAGGCCGGGTAATATTACAGTGTTTAGACCTAAAGATTTATAATGTCTGTTAAATGAGAACGATGGAGTAACACTTCTTTTTTGCTGGATATATGCAGATGGGGTAAAGAGGTATCCGGTAACTCCAAATTCTCCTACAGGATCTCTGTATGCTCCGTGGGCAGGACCATTGCTTACGAAAGTTCCTATGGTTAATACAGTTAAAAACAGTTTATCCGTTTTCATGCTTTCCCCTTAAATGTGAGTAACTGTATATACTGTTAGTGCTGATTGATAGATTATCTGAATTACATCTTTTATTAAAGGCCTCCACATTGTTGGAACATTGATTTTTGTAGGAACTATGACGGCATCTCCTGGCTGGAGCTTGTAACTTAGAATTTCAGACTCTTTACTTCCCCAGAGAAATCTTCTGTCTTTGCTGCTCCATGTAATGAGAGAATATTTTTTCTCGGTTGATGTTACCGTTGTTCCATCAGCTTTTATTATGAAGATGTTTTCTCTGTCTGCGTCTTTTGTGAGGCCACCACACATTTTTAGATAATCTTCAACGGTCAATCCTTTGCGGTAAACGATTGCTCCTGGATTGTAAACTTCACCAAAAACAAGAACACTTGATGGAATTTTAGGAATAATTATCTGGTCTCCATCTTCAAGGAGGATGTTATAGGGAGAGTTTTTCAGTTTTTCAAGATCTTCTGGAACTTTTAGTCCTGTTATCCTTCCAGAAACCTGAGTTTTCTCCATAAGGTCAAGGAGTTTTCTTTTTGATTCAAAAGCACTCTGTCTTGCCTGAAGTTCCTCTTTTGTAAGGTCGGACTGCATGATTCCAGCCTGCTCTTTTTCAAGTTCCTGTCTCATCTGTAAAATAGCTTGAGCGAGATGTTCCTTTTCCATCTGCTTGATAGAATTTCTGAGAATAATTATTCCCTGAGGAAATGCTTTCTCTTTAAATCCTCCTGCTGCTTTTAAGACATCGTAAAGGGTTGTTTTTTCTGTAATTTTGAACACACCAGGTCTTTTTACATATCCTGCGACATTTACTTTTTCTACAATCTCTTCAGGAGAAATCTCTTTTATTATTATTCTATCTCCAGGATTTAGTGTTATGTTTGCAGCAGGATTGTTTTTGATTAGAAGGTCGTACAGATAGATAGTTGAGACACTTCTCTTTATAACTTCTGCTCCTGTTTCAGCTTTGACCTTTATATTTTCTGCCTCTTCAACAGCTGCCGCACTTTTCCTTTTAGGTGCTTCCCTAAATATTTCCACTTTTAGGTTTTTTATTTCTCCTTTAAGTTTTACAGAAGCAATAGCAGTTTTAAGTTTTAGATTATCTCTGTACGGTATGTAGTGGGGGTTTTCCACAAGTCCTGAAACCTTGACAGGAGGATAGACATATTTTGGGTAGAATTTAACGACATCCAGAGCTTGAAGGTCTATATCTTTTGTTCCGTTTATTATATCTATAGGTGAAAATCTGATAATTTCCTTTATATTAAGAGTTTCAAGGTCTCTTCTGTCTATTTCAGCGTAATAAAGGTTAGTGTTTATTGTTAACATATCTTTATTAAGTATTTGGGAAAGTTTCATGCCTGGTTTGTAAGCGTAGACACCCGGGTATTTAATTTCTCCTTCAACGACGAAAGCATCTTTAACTTTATTGAAATCTACCTTCTTAGTTTCTCCGAATTTGTAGAATACGATTGTGTCTTGAGGTTTAAGGGCTACATTTTCTTTTCCATTAAGGACATTTTCGGGGATAAAAGTGATATATTGAGGAGGAGTTCCATGTGGAAATTGCCTTATGATAAGTCCAAATTTCATATTTGTATCAATAAGGAACATATCTGGAGTGAGTATTTGGGAAAGTTTCATGCCTGGTTTGTAAGCGTAGACACCCGGGTATGCTACATAACCCTTTACAAGAACAGCATTTTGGGGAACTGTTATCATTTTCTTGATGATGACAAGATCGCCACTGTGCACTTTTTGAGAGATGAAGTTTTTGTCAGATAGAGATCCCTCTATAACTTTTGTTACTGTATTGTCAACATACCTTTGGATTGTTACTTTATATTTGTATGCAGATGGTAAAATACCGCCGGCCATATCTATTAAATCTTTCAGGGTCTCACTTCCCTTAAGTTCGTATATTGCCGGCCTTTTGACAGCACCGCCTATTCCAGCAACTTTTTTAACCGGAGGAATAAAAATTACATCTCCATCTTTTAAACGGATATCAACAGGCATACCGTTAAGCAAAAGTTTATAAAAGTCTATCTTTATTGTTTTTAGACCTTTAGGAGTTTGTCTTCTTATAATCACATTTCTCAGGCTTCCTGTTCCTTTTATACCTCCTGCCATCATTATTGCATCAATAACGGTGTTTGTTCCTGTTACGATAGTGGCACCGGGTCTATTGACCTCTCCAGATACATATACCGGAAATGTTCTAAGTCTTCCAACAGTTAGTTTTATGTTTACCCCAAGAGCTTTAGAGATCTCTTTCTCTGCCTGTCCAAGTGTTTTTCCCCAGACATAAAAGACTCCAAGCCCTGGTATATAAACCTTTCCTTCCCTATCAACGACAAGTTTTGAAATTTGGGAGAGGTCAATGTTTGGAGGGTTGCCGATTACGTATATGAAAAGTTCATCCCCCGGTCCCAATACGTAGGTTTTGTCAACAGGTATTGATGTTGTCGGTTTTTTGAAACCTTTAAAGAAGCTGTAACCAAATTGTTGTAGATATGTTTTGAGAGATTTAGACCTTGCTGCGAAATCTTCTTCAATTGGCGATAATAGTTCCTGTTTTTTTGAGTAAGAGTTTTTTCTATTTTGCTGTTCAACAAAAAAGTTTGATGTAGCTTCCTTTTCAGAAAGTTTAGGTGAAACTGGAAAACTGTTTGTTCCATTTGAAGTAGTTTCTATTTTATCTTTTAATGTTGGAAAGTAAGAAGTATAATTGGTGGGGTTTTGAGGTGTTTGTGTGTGTGAAAAAGAGACAGGAAACATCTGCCCGTAAGCATTTATTATTTTTATATTACAAAAAGTAACAATGGTTGCTATTTTTAGTAGTGTTTTTATCTTCATTGTTTTTCCTCCACGAGATCTCTTTTCTTGATATTATCAAGCCACTCTTTGAAAAATGCAGCAAATATTCCAAGGAAGAGCCCTGAAATAAGGCCAACTGCCACTATAAGTTTTTTCTTTGGTTTTGCAGGTTTATCAGGGTCTGGTATGTACGGTGGGTCTATAACCTGGAATGAGATCTGCTCTTTCATCTCTTGAGCTTTTGCAAGTTCATACTCTTTCACAAGGGTTTCATAAAGTCCCTGTGTTATGCCTATTTCTGTTTTAAGTCTCATAAGGTTAAATTGATAGTCCGGGACAGAAACATAGCTGTCTTCACCTTTAATATTGCTGAGTTGTTTCTCTATTTGAGAAAGTTCTCTTTTAATTTTTTCCTTTTCGTATGGTGTTAAACCTGGCTTTTCAAGGTAAGCTTTTAGCTTTTCCCGTTTTGCTATAAGACTTCCTTCCTTTTTTCCTTTCTCAATCTCATCTTCTGTAAAGGATAACATGGGGATTTCTCTTATCTTTCCCTGTGTAAACTCGGAATAGATTTTCTGAAGTTTTTCAAGTCTTTTCCTTACCTGTTCAAGTTGTTTCCCAAGATATATTCTGTATTTTTTGGAAACGGTGAAAGTTTTCTCTTTTAAAATCTCTTCTGTTGCATTTAAAAGGTCGTTGGCTATTTTGTATGCCATAACAGGGTCTTTTTTAAATTCAACATTTATAGTTATCACGCCTGTTTTTTTATCCGATGAGTAGGAGATAAGGTTCTTTAAAACTTCAGCTCCGTCAAGGACTGTTGGTGGCTTTTCATTTTCATTAAGTATCCACTTTTTTGTT
Source organism: Desulfurobacterium atlanticum (assembly GCF_900188395.1). Taxonomy (NCBI): domain Bacteria; kingdom Pseudomonadati; phylum Aquificota; class Aquificia; order Desulfurobacteriales; family Desulfurobacteriaceae; genus Desulfurobacterium; species Desulfurobacterium atlanticum. Next base: position 5,890 of record NZ_FZOB01000017.1, read on the forward strand.
TCATTGTCCCATTTATCCTTAAAAAGGATAGGAAGTAAATTAAGGTCATTTACTATCTTTTCTCTTAAAATTCTACTTTGAAGGATGGATTCAACAGTCAGTCCAGACTGGCTCATCCCTGGAATGGACACAGGGAGGGATGATAACAGGGAGGAAAGTCCGCTTTTTTTCTCTCCACCAAGTGGCATTATGGAAACGTTGGTTTTATAGGTTTTAGGCAAAATGAAGCACAGAATAAGTGCTATTGCGGTAAAAAGAAATGTTGTTCCTAAGACTATCTTTTTTCTTTTTTTTAGTGTTAAATAAAGTTCGTAAAGGTCAATTTCATCATCTTCGTAATAAGGTGGTGTATATGCAGGTTCTTTGTCTCTCCAGTTTTCTTTTCTCTCCATTATAAAAAGCCCCAGATAATTTTTATAGTGAAGCTTAATTATAGCAGGAAAATGTGAAAAAATTCTTTCGGTTTTTTTGTAAAAAGTTTATATTCTCTAAAAACAGTTTCTTTTGTTAGAGGGTTGAGTTATGATTGACAGAAGCAGAATAAGGAATTTTTGCATAATTGCCCATATAGACCACGGGAAATCAACGCTTGCAGATAGACTTCTTGAGTTTACGGGAACTGTTACAAAAAGGGAGATGAAGGAGCAGTTTCTTGATTCTCTTGAACTTGAAAGGGAAAGGGGTATTACTATTAAGCTTAATGCTGTAAGGATGAACTACAAAGCTGATGATGGTAATGAGTATGTAATGCACCTTATAGATACTCCGGGACATGTGGATTTTTCCTATGAAGTTTCAAGAAGTCTTTCAGCGTGTGAAGGTGCACTTCTTGTTGTTGATGCGACGCAAGGGATAGAGGCACAGACAATAGCAAACTTTTTTCTTGCCCTTGAAGCAAATCTTGAGATAATTCCGGTTATTAATAAAATAGACCTTCCTTCTGCAAATGTTGACTGGGTTAAAGAGCAAATAGAGGAGGTTCTGGGACTTGATAGTGATGAAGCTATCCTTGCAAGCGCGAAGGAGGGTATAGGAATAAAAGAGATTCTTGAAGCTATAGTTAAAAGGGTGCCCCCTCCAGAAGGTGATGAAAAAAAACCTTTGAAGGCGCTGATATTTGATTCTTACTATGATAATTATAAGGGAGTCATACCTTTTGTAAGGGTTTATGACGGTGTTTTAAAACCCGGGATGAGAATAAAGATGGTTTCCAACAATAAAGAGTTTGAGGTGGTGGAAGTTGGAACTCAAGCTCCTTTTATGAAGAAGCTTGATGAGCTTGGGCCCGGGGAAGTTGGTTATATAGCGGCAAATATTAAAAATATTGAAGATACACAGGTTGGCGATACGATAACAGATGCGGAAAATCCTACCGATAATCCGTGTCCGGGCTTCAGACCGGCAAAGCCTATGGTTTTTGCAGGTCTTTATCCTGTTGATTCAGATAGGTATGAGGATTTGAAAGAAGCCCTTGAAAAGCTGAAGTTAAACGATGCGGCTCTCTTTTATGAGCCTGAAACGTCCGTGGCTCTTGGATTTGGCTTCAGATGTGGTTTTTTAGGATTGCTTCACATGGAAGTTATAAAAGAGCGCCTTGAAAGAGAGTTTGGTCTTGACCTTATAGCTACAGCTCCGAGTGTTACATATAAAGTAACATTGACAGATGGAACGGTTGTTGATGTTCAAAATCCTGCTGAGATGCCTCCAAAAGAAAAGATAGAGAAAGTGGAAGAGCCGTATATTCGTGCTTCAATAATAACGCCAGCAGATTATGTCGGTCCCATTATGCAGCTCTGTCAGGATAGGCGGGGGGAGCAGAAAGGTTTCAGCTATCTTGACCAGACAAGGGTTGAGCTTCAGTATGATATGCCTCTTTCCGAGATTCTCTTCGACTTTTTTGATAAATTGAAGTCGGTTTCCCGTGGTTATGCTTCCTTTGATTACGAACTTATAGGTTATAAACCTTCTGAGCTTGTTAAGTTAGATATTCTTATAAACGGTAAACCTGTAGATGCCCTGTCTGTTATAGTGCATAAAGATAAGGCGTACCAGAGAGGGAAACAGCTTGTTGAAAAACTGAAAGAGATAATTCCAAGACAGCTTTTTGAGGTTGCTATTCAGGCTGCTATAGGAAACAAAATAATAGCAAGGGAAAATGTTAAAGCTTTAAGGAAGGATGTGTTGTCTAAATGTTACGGTGGTGATATTACAAGGAAAAAGAAACTCCTTGAAAAGCAGAAAGAGGGTAAGAAAAAGATGAAGATGCTTGGAAAAGTGGAAGTTCCTCAGGAAGCATTTATGGCCGTTTTAAAAGTGGAATAGTTTTGCAAGTTGTGATACTTTTTTGCTGTTATTTTTAGCTTGAGAGGTGTTTTTTGGAAGAGAAAAAGGAAAATAAAATTGTTGAAAACATAAAATCTTTTGCCGTTGCCATAGTTCTTGCTTTAATCATAAGGACTTTTATTGTTCAGTCTTTTCATATCCCTTCAGGTTCCATGGAACCGACCCTTCAAATAGGAGACTTTATTCTGGTTGATAAGGTGACATACCGGTTTAGAAGTCCTGAGCGGGGAGATGTTGTTGTTTTTAAGTATCCTCTTAATGAGGATGTTTATTATATAAAGCGGATTATAGGTGTTCCTGGAGATAAAATTCAGGTTATTGGTGGGAAACTTTACATAAACGGTAAACCTGTCAGATATGAAGAGGATGGCACTTATTCTTATGTTGAGAATGGCCAAAGATTTACAGGGAAGCTTTTTTATGAGTTTCTTCCCAAAAAAACAGGGGGAGTTAAAAAACACTTTATTTTAAAAACAGGAGACGCCGGGGATAATACTACCGTTTTTACGGTCCCACCGGGAGAGTATTTTGTTATGGGGGATAACAGAAACAACAGCTATGATAGTAGGTTCTGGGGGTTTGTTAAGAGAGATAAAATAACAGGTATGGCAAGGATAATTTTCTTTTCCTGGGACTCAAACCGTTTTCTACCAAGGATTAGCAGGATAGGGAAAATAATTCAGTAGATATTTTCCCTTCCTTGCGAGATTATGGTGTCGGATATAAAATTCAATCTGCCAGAGGATACTCCATTTAAAAAAACCGAATTTAGTTAGGAGGAGAAGCATGGTAAAAACTTACGCTTACGGCTTTCCGAGGCTTGGAAAGCAGAGAGAGTTTAAAACGCTTATTGAAAGTTACTGGTCAGGGAAGCTGACAGAGGAAGAGCTTAAAGAGGGAATTAAAAATCTTAACGAAAAAAGGGAAAAAACCTATAGATCTTATGTTGATGCATTTCCTCAAGGGGAGATGACACTTTACGATAATCTTTTTGATACAGCTCTTATTTTTGGGATTTATAAAGCCGATACTCTTGATGAGTATTTTTCTCTCTGCCGCGGTAAAAATGCCCTTGAGATGACAAAATGGTTTAATACCAATTATCACTACCTTGTCCCGGATTTTGAAGGGAAAGAAAAAGAATTTTCCATTTCGTGGAACAAGCATGAGGAAATAAAAGAGAGCGCTTATCTTATTGGTCCTTTTACTCTTCTTAAACTTTCAAAGAATCTTCCAGAAGGGAAGTTTGCTGCCCTTTTAAAATCTCTTGCCTGTAAATATGCAGAATACTTTAAGCTTAACGGTTTTAAATCTGTTCATCTTGACGAGCCTGCTTTTGTTATGGAACTTTCTGATAAAGAGATAGAAGCTATAAAAGATGCTTACTCTGTTTTTGAAGATATTGATACGAAAATAAACGTGTTTACCTATTATGATAGTGTTGATAATCTTCAGTTTGTTTTTGACCTTCCTGTTGCAGGGGTGGGAATTGACCTTGTTCATGATAGAGGAGAAAACCTTTCACAGCTTGACTCTGTTGATCCTAAAGGTAAAACCCTTTTCGCAGGTGTTATTGATGGTAGAAATGTGTGGAGAGCAGACCTTTTTGAAAAAGCTGAAATTGTTAAAAAGCTTTCTGAAAAATTTGAAGTTGTAGTGACAAACGCCGCTCCTCTTTTCCATCTTCCTGTAAATTTAAAAGGAGCTACTCTTCCTGAAGAGCTTGTTGCAAAGGTGGCATTTGCAGAGGAGAAACTTAAAGAACTTAAACTTATTTCAGATGTTTTAGAAGGTGATGATGCCAAAGCAAAAGAGTGGGTTGAAGGTATAAGTAAAGCTTTTGGTGTGAGGGAGAATGTAAGGGAGAGAGTTAGAAATCTTACGGATGAGGACTTTAATAAAGCTGTTCCTTATGCTGAAAGAATAAAACTTCAGCAGGAGATTCTCAAACTGCCTCTTTTCCCTACAACTACAATAGGAAGTTTTCCTCAGACTCAGGAGGTTAGAAGAGTTAGGCTCCTTAACAGAAAAGGACAGCTTGCAGATGAAGATTACAAAACATTTATAAAAGGTGAAATAGCCAAGGCTATAAAGATTCAGGAAGAACTTGGTGTTGATGTTTTTGTTCACGGTGAGTTTGAAAGAAGTGATATGGTTGAGTTTTTTGCCGAGAAGCTTGAAGGAATTGCTACTACAGGTAACGGTTGGGTAATCTCTTACGGGACAAGATCTTACAGGCCACCGATCATATTCGGGGATGTTGAGAGAATAGAGCCCATGACTGTTGAAGAGATAGCTTTTGCTCAAAGTCTTACTGATAAACCTGTGAAAGGTATGTTAACAGGCCCTGTAACGATTATAGCGTGGAGTTACTGCAGGGAGGATATTCCTGTTTCCGAAGTTGCGTATCAAATAGGACTTGCTTTAAGAGATGAGATTGCAGACTATGAGAAGGCAGGTATTAAAATTGTTCAGATAGACGAAGCTGCCTTTAGAGAAAAAGCTCCTATCAAGAAAAGAAACTGGGATGAGTATTTTGATTGGGCTGTTAAATCCTTCAGGGTTTGTCATGCAAAGTCAAAACCTGAAACTCAGATTCATTCTCACATGTGTTATTCAGAATTTGGAGAGATAATTGAGTATATTCTTGCAATGGATTTTGATGTTATCTCCATTGAAGCTTCCCGTTCAAAAGGTGACATAATTGAAGCTTTTGAAAAGGTTAACTTTGACAGACAGATAGGTCTTGGTGTGTGGGATATCCACTCTCCTTATGTTCCTTCTGTTGATGAGATGAAGGAAATTGTTGAGAGAGCACTGAAAGTTATTCCAAAAGAGAACTTCTGGGTTAATCCGGACTGTGGTCTTAAAACTCGTCGCTGGGAAGAGTGTATCCCTGCAATAAGAAACATTGTTAAACTTGCCAATACTCTTAGAGAGGAGGCGTAATGCCCCTCTCCCCTTTTCTTGATGTTGACACTCCGATTACTTTTAAAGATCAACCTGGTGTTCAGTCAGCAGTTCTATACACGCACATACCCCTATGCAACCTTGAATGCTTTCAGTGCCATAATAAAGCCGGATTTGACCCATCTACTCAATTTGCTTCTTATGAAAAACTATTAGATAAACTTAATAAATTAAAACTTCTTGGTGTTGAATTGATAATTGTATCTGGAGGAGAACCTCTACTTGAAAAAAGACTCAAGGAAGGTTTAAAATTTATCAAACAGTTAGGATTTTCTGTTAGAGTAGATACAAACGGCACATTGCCTGAAACAATAGAGCAGTTAATCAGGGAAAAAGTGGTGGATGGTTTTGCTTTGGATGTTAAAATTCCCATAAAATCTGTCTATTTTGATGACGAAATTGAACGTTTTAATGAGATTTTATACTCAAAAAAAGAAAAAAACGAAAAGAAAATTAAGCTTTATGTTCAGAAAATAAAAAAATCTATAGAAAAAATTAAGAAACTTGCTATTGCAAATGATTTTCAATATACTATATTAAGAACAGTGAAATATCCTCTTCTAAAAGAGGAGGATATAGAAGAGATAAAGAGATTTGTGAGAGAAACGGGAATACCGTTTCAACTTAATCCTTTCTACCCTGTGGAGGCGTGATGAACAGATATTTCAGACTGATAGACCTTTTTATCGGTAATGATGATATAGCAAGGAATAATGCTAACTTTGTCAGAGGAATACCTACTCTTGAACATGTTGTTGTCGGTGAAGTTATGAAAGATTACCTTTTTGATGTTATTTATGATGGCCTTCCTGTAAGGATTCATCATGAAGAAGGATGGGCTTACCATCACCAAACTTATAGGCTTTCTGCTTACTGTATAGGTTTATCTTCAAAGGATATAGCTTTTTACGGTTTAAGAAGTAATGCGAAGAATGAAAGAAGAGCCGCGCCTCCGAAAAGACTTGAGACCCTTTTTATGCAGTGTGCAAATCTTATATGTCTTGTTGCACAGGAGGTTTCAGGTGCCACATCACTTAACGATATCTCTACTGTAGCAGCCGGTTATCTTTACCATATGGAGAAAACCGGGAAAAAGAGATATACGGACTATGAGCTTGAGAACATCTGGCAGGAGTTTTTGTATAACATAAATCTTCCGTTTAGAAGCGGAAACTCACCGTTTTCAAATATAACTCTTGATTTTGCTAAGCCGAATTCAAGGCTGAGAAAGGAACCTGTTATCTATGCCGGAGAGTTGCTCTCTTACACTTACGGAGATATTCCATCTGAATATTTTGACAGAATAAATGAAGCTTTTATAAAAGCGATGAAAAGAGGGGATGCAGATAGTAATCCGTTTACTTTCCCTCTTATAACTGTGAATGTAACGGACGATTTTGATAAAGATAACCCTGCATGGAAGATGCTTTTAAAAGAGTCTGAATATTTTGGCGGTTTCTATGTTCAAAACTATAAAACTGCTCCGTTTGAAAAAGACTCTGTCTATAAGAAGAAAAATCCTTATATAAAACCTTTTGATGAAGGGATGATTTACTCAAACTGCTGCAGGATGCTTTTTGATATTTCTCAGGTTGAGGCGGTTACAGGTTCAAATCCTTTCCATTCAGGTTCTGGAGTTGGTGGTATAGGTGTGTATGCCATCAATATGAACAGGCTTTTGTTCCTTGCGAAAACAGACTTTGATCTATTAACGGCGATGATAGATTATGTTATGGATGTAGGAGCAAAAGCTCTACAGAGAAAAAGGGAGTGGCTGAAAAAACACTGGAACGATTTATTCCCTTATTTATCTTTCTATCAGAAAGATGATAAATCTCTCTTTAACATTTTCTCAGTTGTTGGTGTTCACGAGGGAATGGTTAATGCTGGCTTTGAAGGTGGATTGTTTAATGATGAGGCAAAAGATTACGCTCACCGTATAGCTCAGTATCTTTATAAAAAGCTCCATGAGTTTATGGCAAGGGATCAGGTTCTTTATTCTCTTGAATACGCTCCTTCAGAAAATGCTGCCTGCAGGATGGCAGAAAAGGATATCTCTTTTGCAAATGCTGTGGCTGAGGTTCTTTCTGGAGAGAGAGAAAAAGAACTTTCAGTTGATCCGGAACTTAATAGATTTATAGATAGAGCTCTTGAAAAGTTTGGAGAGCGTATATTTGATATACCGGTTGGGAGGTGATTTAAGATGGAAAAGACACAAAGAATTAAACCCAAAATCTGCGTGAATGGGGACCCTTCTTCAAGAAAAGTGTTTTTAACTTCAGGATTTCAGGCTCCATTTCAGGAGAAAGATCTTTTAGCACAGATAGACGTCAATTCTCACTTTCAAAGTTATGCTACAGGCGGGAGTATTTTTCACCTTTTCACGGCTGAAGAGATGACACCGGAAGAGCAGGAGAAGTTGATATTTAACATCATTGATAATTTTCCTATTCAGTATCTTACAAAAACTCCATTTCTTACAACGTGTAATACCTGTGGGCATAAAATGGTTGGGAGAAAAACTGCGTGTGAAAGATGCAGTTCTGAGGATGTGACATTATGGTCAAGGCCAATAGGTTACTTTAGACCTGTTATGAGGGGTAAGATTTCTAAAGATTTTAAAGAAGCAAACTATCTTTTCTGGTTAAACGGCAGGGTGGAAGATTTTGCCACAAGGAAGGAAGTTAAAAAGGAAGATGTTGAGCATATTCTTGAGGAATTAAATTCAATGATTTAAAGTTTTTAATAGAGACTGTGGAGAGAGCCCCTTAGTAAGGGGCTCTTTTTATTTTGAGCAATTGGATTTTTATCATAAAATTACTTTAATTTTTGAGTTTTACGGGAAATTTTATGGAGGATTTAAAAGTGTATAGATATCCTGACTCTAAAGGAAAATTTGAAATATTTGGCGGGAAGTTTGTTCCTGAGACTTTAATGGCCGCTATTTCGGAACTTGAGGAGAATTATTACAGATATAGAGATGATGAAGAGTTTCAGAGAGAGTTTAATACTCTTTTAAAAGAATATGTGGGAAGACCTACACCTTTACAGTTTGCCAGGGGCCTTTCAGAGTTTATAGGTGGTGGGGTTAAGATTTATTTAAAAAGAGAGGATTTAAACCATACCGGGGCTCACAAGATAAACAATGCGCTTGGCCAGGCTCTTCTTGCTAAAAAGATGGGGAAAAAAAGGATAATTGCTGAAACGGGAGCCGGGCAGCACGGTGTTGCTACGGCAACAGCCTGTGCTTTTATGGGTCTTGAGTGTGTCGTTTACATGGGGGAAGAGGATGTTCACCGTCAGGCTTTAAACGTTTTCCGTATGGAGCTTTTAGGTGCTAAAGTTGCAGTTGTAAAAACTGGTAGCAAAACTTTAAAAGATGCTGTTAATGAAGCTTTAAGGGATTGGGTTACAAATGTTGAAACAACTCACTATATTATAGGTTCTGTTGTAGGTCCTCATCCCTATCCTGAAATGGTTAGAGATTTTCAGGCAGTTATCGGGAAAGAAACAAAGGAGCAAATTCTTGAAAAAGAAGGAAGACTGCCGGATATGATTGTTGCATGTGTTGGTGGTGGCAGTAATGCTATGGGAATTTTCTATCCGTTTGTTGAGGATAAAGATGTTGAACTTATTGGAGTAGAGGCTGCTGGCTTTGGCCTTGAAATGGGAAAGCATGCTGCAAGTATCTGTAAAGGCTCTGTGGGTGTTCTTCATGGGGCTAAATCTTACCTTCTTCAAAATGAGGATGGTCAGATTTTGCCCACCCATTCTGTATCTGCAGGTCTTGATTATCCCGGTGTTGGTCCTGAACATGCTCTTTTACATTATATTGGACGGGCAAAGTATGATGCTGTTACAGATGAAGAGGCTATTAGAGCTTTTCAGGTGCTTTCAAAAACAGAAGGGATTATTCCTGCTCTTGAAAGTTCTCATGCTGTTGCCTGGCTTCTTAGAAATAAGGAATTAATAAAAGGAAAAGTTGTAGTTTTAAATCTTTCTGGTAGAGGAGATAAAGACGTTAATCAGATAAGGGATATTCTTGCTGAGAGGGAAGATTTAAAGATATGAGAAACTCTAAAGTATTAGAAAGGTTAGAGTTTTTAAAGGTATTAAAAGATTGTAAAAGGAAGAAATGTGCCCTTTTCGTTGTGGATATAGATGATTTTAAGCTTGTTAATTTTTCATACGGTTACAGTATGGGAGATAGAGTTATAGCTGCTGTTGAAAAGAAATTGGTTGATGTAGTTGAAAAATATTTTTCAGAATGTGTTTTTGGTAGAGTAGGTTCAAATAGCTTTGCTGTATTGATGAAAGTTGTAGATAAAGAGCTTTCTTATAGAAGAATTGAAGAGATTTATACTAAGTACCTTGAAAGATTAAATTTCAAGATAGGAAGTGATTTTTTTTCTCTTACAACAAGTGCCGGAGTAGCTTTCTCCTTAGGTGTTGATGATGTGGGTAATCTTTTTAAAAAGGCAGAAGAAGCCCTTTATAATGCAAAGAAAAGGGGAAAAAACTGTATAGTTTTTTCCACTAATAGTAGTTCTACCAGATTTGAAGAGATTCAGGAAATTAGAAAACGGCTTGTTGAAGCTATAGAAAAGCGAAGTGTTGAGCCGTATTTTCAGCCTATCCTAAGTCTTAGGACTGGGAAGATATATGGATATGAAGTTCTTGCCAGGATTTTCTCAGAAGGAAAAGTTTTGAGAGGGGATTACGTTATAGATATTGCAAACACTTTTAATCTTATTCCTGAGATAGACAGAATTGTTTTTGAGAAAGCATCAAAGTATCTTGATAAGGGATATAAGCTCTTTTTTAACCTTTCAATGAAATACTTTTTTAAAGAACTTAACAATATCTGGAGAATGGTTAAAGACAGAGGATTAAACTCTTCAAATATAGTTATTGAGATAACGGAATCTCAGAAAGTTATGGAAATGAATGTAGCCAAAAGCATATTTCAAATTTTCAGGGATATGGATGCAAAAATAGCTATTGATGATTTTGGTTCTGGCTACTCCTCTTTCAGTTATCTTAAAAGATTTCCAGCAGACATTTTAAAGATAGATGGGGAATTTGTTAAGGGTGCTAAAAGAGATAAAAGGGATTTAACCATAATGAAATCTATAGTTGAAGTGGCAAGACCTTTTAGATTAAGAGTTCTTGCTGAATTTATAGAGGATGAGGAAGATTATAGACTTATGAAAGAGATAGGGGTTTCACTTGGTCAGGGCTGGTTTATAGGAAAACCAAAACCTGAACCTTATGATGTGAGAATAGATATTTAGGAGAACGTTATGAGAGAGCTACTTTTTGTTGCTATTACTACTGCTTTAAAAGCCGGTGATGCTATTATGAAAATTTATGAAAGAGATTTTACCGTGGAAGAGAAGGCTGATAATTCTCCTCTCACAGAGGCGGATAGAGTGTCCCATAAAATAATAGTTACTCATCTTCATGATTTTCCCGTTCTTTCTGAAGAGGGGAAAGAGATTCCCTATGAGGAGAGGAAAAACTGGGAAAAGCTCTGGATTGTTGATCCCCTTGATGGAACTAAGGAATTTATAAAAAGAAACGGTGAGTTTACAGTTAATATAGCTTTTGTTGAAAAAGGTGTTCCTGTTCTTGGTGTTGTTTACGCCCCTGCTATAGGAGTTCTTTATTACGGTGGTCAGGGTTTTGGGGCTTTTAAAGTGGAAAACGGGGATTTTTCTTTTCTTGAGGATATTACATCCAGTGAGGTTTTCTGGAGAGAGCTCTCAAAAGTGGCAGTTTCTCTACCTGTAATTGATGATAGGAAAGAGATAGTTGTTGTTGCTTCAAGATCTCATAGAAATCCGGAAACGGAGGAATTTATAAGGCAGATTGAGAAAAAGTATGGAAAAGTTAAGACAATTTCTCAGGGTAGTTCTTTAAAGCTTACTGCTGTTGCTGAAGGGAAAGCTGATGTTTATCCGAGAATTGCTCCGACAATGGAGTGGGATACAGCAGCCGGGCAGGCTGTTGTTGAAGCGGCAGGGGGGAAAGTTGTTGAGTATGAAACGGGGAATCTTTTAAGATATAACAAAGAGAACCTTTTAAATCCCTATTTTGTTGCTTTTAGAAAGGGGTTCTTTGTATGAAATAGACATTTAGTTTTTTAGCATATAATATATTGACAACACCAGACAAGCTTTTTATAATTTAAAACGATCGGATTAAAATTAATATTTTTTTATCTTTAAAAAGGAGGATTTAATGGCAAAGTCAAAATCAAATTTACCGATACTTGATGAGAGAAAGCTTGAGGAAGGAGCTGAATGTTTAAAGGCTCTTGCGTCTCCTGTAAGATTGAAAATTCTTTTTAAGCTTAAAGAGCAACCTATGTGTGTAACGGACCTTGAGAAAGAGCTTGGCATTTCTCAATCTTCCCTTTCTCAGCATTTAAGGACTTTAAGGTATAAAGGAATAGTTGACAAGAAAAGAGAAGGGAATAAAGTTTACTATACAATAGCTTCTGATGCGTTTGTTCAGCTACTTGAAACGTTGCCACAGATCATATGTTTTAAAGGGTAAAGATTATGTTCAGGAAATTGTTTAGAAAGGAAATTTCTCAAAGTGAGGATACAAAATCTACCGTTCCTTCCGGTTTATGGATAAAGTGTAATGAGTGTAAAAGTTTGCTTTTCAAGGGTGAGCTTGAGAAAAATTTGATGGTCTGCCCGAAATGTGGTTTTCATTTTCCTTTAAGTGCGAAGGATAGGTTGTTTTACCTTTTTGATGATGGAGTGTATGAAGAGCTTGATGCAGAGCTTGAGCCAAAAGATGTTCTTGGCTTTTCCGACATTAAACCTTATACTGAAAGAATATCTTCTGCTCAGAGAAAAACAGGTTTAAAAGATGCTGTTGTTAACGCTAAAGGTAAAATAGAGGGTATTGAATCTTTTGTTTCCTGTTTTGATTTTAAGTTTATGGGTGGAAGTATGGGCTCGGTGGTCGGCGAGAAGATTACAAGGAATATAGAAAGGGCTGCCGATGAAGGTAAACCTTTTATCTGTATCTCCTCTTCAGGAGGAGCAAGGATGCAGGAAGGGATAATTTCCCTCATGCAGATGGCGAAAACATCAGCAGCCCTTGCTCGTCTTGAGGAAAGGGGGGTTCCGTATATATCTGTGCTTACCCATCCTACTATGGGTGGTGTATCAGCAAGTTTTGCGTTTTTGGGAGATGTGATAATTGCAGAGCCCGGAGCTCTGATAGGTTTCGCCGGCCCCCGGGTTATTGAACAAACTATAAAGCAAAAGCTCCCGAAAGGTTTTCAGAGGGCTGAATTTCTCCTTGAGCATGGTCTTATAGATATGGTTGTTGAAAGAGAAAACTTGAAATCGGTAATTGGACAGCTTCTTAAAACTTTCACCTCAAAGGTAAGTTCTGCGTGACAGCCTTTGAATCTTATTTCTTAAATAAAGAGTTTGTCTGGAAGCCTGGTCTTGAAAGAATTAAAAAGGCTGTGGCTTCTCTTGACTTTTCCTTTCCACCGTCTGTTATTGTTGCAGGAACTAACGGAAAAGGCTCAACTTCGTCGTTTATTGCGTCAATTTTAAAAGCCCACGGTGTTAGAACAGGTCTTTTCACTTCTCCTCATCTTTTAGAGTTTAATGAAAGGTTCAGAATTGATCTTGAACCTGTTGATACAGGTCTTCTTGATAGGGCTTTTCTGAACCTTTTACCTGTTATAGAGGAAAATAGTCTTACCTATTTTGAGGCTGCTTTTCTTCTTTCCCTTTATCTCTTTAAGGATTGTGATTTTGTAGTTTATGAGGTTGGGCTTGGGGGAAGGCTTGATGCAACAAACAGTATAGAGCATAACCTTGCTGTTATAACCCATATAGATTATGACCATAAGGATTATCTTGGAGAAACTATTGAAGAGATTGCAACAGAGAAGTTGCATGTTGTGAAAAATAGAATTCCGGTTGTTATTTCCCAGAACAGAAAAGTTGTTTTTGATATTGCGACAGAGTTTACAGATGAGATTTACGCTTTTGGCAGTGATTTTAATGTTTTTTCTGTAAGAGTAACTTCTGAAGGCACTAAAGGAATTTACAGTGATAAAGAAATAACATTTCCTTTTAACCTTTCTGTTTATGGAAAACATCAGGCAATAAATGCTGCCACAGGGATATTTACTGCGAAGAAAGTTTTGAAAGAACTTTTGTGTCTGAAAGTTGATATTTCAAAGATTAAAGGTGCGGTTTCTTCTGTTACAATTCCCGGCAGGTTTGAGATTTTAAGGAGAAAACCGTTTTTTATTGTTGATGTTGCTCACAACATTGATGCTGTAGGAAGGTTTGTTGAAACTTTAGGGATGTTAGGTATTTCAGTTGATATTGTTTATTCTGGATTAAAAGATAAAGATTTTAACGCTATTTTTAAACTTTTTAAAAGCTACACAGATGAAGCAGGAACAGAGCTTTTTCTCGTTCCTATCAAAAATCCCAGGGGTTTTTCTTACAAGGAACTTAAGGAGAAGTATGGAAAAGAAGCAACTGTTCTTGAAAGTTTAAAAGGAGAAGTTCTTAAAAAAGATGTGGCGGTTGTTGGTTCATTCTATCTTATCTCTGATGTTCTTAATGGCAATTTCAAGTAGCTTCTTTTCCTCTTCTGTCAATTTTTCTTCTTTTATAAGCTTCTTTATGGTTTCAGGGTTTTTTCTGTATGTTTTTTCAAAAGATTTTATTTTTCTCCACTCTTCTATCTTTTTATGATTACCAGAAAGGAGCACTTCAGGCACTTTCAACCCTTTAAACTCAGCAGGTCTTGTGTAGTTTGGATATCCCATAAGCCCTCTATCCATGAATGAGTCAGCCTTTAGAGAGTCTTCGCTTCCCAGCACTCCGGGAATAAGTCTGATTGTGGCATCAAGGATAACCATTGCAGGAAGTTCTCCACCTGTTAGAACGTAATCTCCTATGGAGATCTCTTCATCTACTATAGATTTAACTCTTTCGTCAACACCTTCATATCTTCCGCATATTATAAGAATGTTGTCTTTTTTGGAAAGTTCAACAGCTTTTTTCTGAGTGAACGTTTCTCCCCACGGTTCTGTTAGTATAACGTAAGGTTTCTTCTGCCGCTGTTTTACTACTTCTTCATATGCTCTAAATATTGGCTCTGGTTTAAGAACCATTCCGGGACCACCGCCGTATGGAACGTCATCAACGGTTCTGTGTTTATCCGTTGTGTAATCTCTTAGATTATGAATTTTAAGGTCAACCTTTCCTGAGGAGATAGCTCTTCCTATAACTCCTTCTGATATAAATCCGGAGAAAAGATTTGGCAGCACTGTAAGAACGTCAAAAACGGGCATTACACAAGACCTTCTATGGGAGTTATTACGATTTTTTTGGCTTCTTTGTCAATCTCTTTTATAAACTGATTTATGAACGGTATCAGTGCTTCTTTTCCGTTTTCTTTTTCCACTACAAGGATGTGGCTTGCCGGCATTTCAAGAATCTCTTTTACTTTACCAACTTTTGTTCCATCTTCTGTTTCAACGATGGAATTTATAAGATCCTCAAAAAAGAATTCATCTTCCTCAAGGGGAATAAGTTCATTTTTCTTTATAAAAAGTGATGTATTGATAGCAGTTTCAGCACTGTTTCTATCTGTTATCTCTTTAAATTTTATTATGAAAAGGTTTTTGTAAGGTTTTACAGTATCAACTGTGAACGTTTTTTTTGAAACCCCTCTGTATCCTGTCAACTTTCTCGTTTCTTTAAGCTGTCTTTCAAAAATTTCCGTTTCAGGTTTAACCTTTACTTCTCCTTTTATTCCGTGAGCTCCAACAATTTTTCCTATTAAAACCTCATCTTTTTCAGGCTGCTTTTTTCTTCTTTCAAGAATCTTTTTAATTGTTCTTTTTTTCATCTGTTGCCCCGTTGTAAGTAAAGGGGGGATTTCCCCCTTTGTTAGTTATCTTTATCTTCTTTGATTTTTTCTATGACAAACTTTTTGAGCCTTTCCTGAACGTCCTCTTCAGACTTTGGAGGTTCTGCTTCAGCGTGTGTAGCTTCTTTTATAAGACCTTTGGATTTTAGGTGTTCCAATACTTCTTTACCAAAACTTACAGGTCTTCCCTGTGGATCTATAAATATATGCTGGGTAAATCCAACAGCAAGAACAGCTTCGTCTCTTATAATTCTGTAGTCAAACCTTATTCCTCTTGATTCTATGTTTGTTATGGCGGTTTCTATGGTTATAAGATCGTCGTAAACTATAGGTGCCATGTATCTACATGCAGTTTCCACAACGGGCATAAGAATCTGTTTTTGCTGTAGAATTTGTTTGTATTCAATGCCAAGAGCTCGGAAAAGCTCTGTTCTTCCCCTTTCAAAAAGATGGAAGTAGTTTGCGTAGTACATAACGCCGTAAGCGTCTGTTTCTCCCATTGTAACTCTGTATTGCATAGTTCCAACTATTACCTGCTGTTCCTGCTGGTTTTGCTTCTGTTCTTCTGCCATAGTTCCCTCCCTTTAATGTCTGAAATGTCTTATACCTGTAAATACCATTGCGATGTTGTGTTCATTAGCAGCTTCTATAACTTCTTCATCTCTGATAGAACCGCCTGGCTGTATTATCGCTTTCACACCTACTTTTGCTGCTTCGTCAACACTGTCTCTGAACGGGAAAAACGCTTCACTTGCAAGAACGCAGCCTTCCATTTCAAGTCCCATCTCTTTTGCTTTTTTAGCTGCACATTTTGCTGCGTCCACCCTTGAAGTTTGTCCAACTCCTATTCCTATTGCAATGCCGTCTTTTGCGTAAACTACAGAGTTTGACTTTACCCATTTTACTACTTTAAATGCAAATAGAAGATCTTCCCATTCATTTTCATTCGGTTCTCTTTCTGTAACAACCTTTAACTTTTCAGGGTCAAGAGTTATAAGGTCTCTGTCCTGTACAAGCATTCCGCCTACAACTTTCCTGTAATCGAAAGGAGAGGTTTCCCCTTTATTTATTAACTTATCCATACTGTCTAATTTAAGTACTCTCAGGTTCTTTTTTGTTTTTAGAATGTCTAAAGCTTCTTCAGAGTAATCTGGAGCGATTATACATTCATAAAACCTTTCTGTTATAAGTTTTGCAGTGTTTTCATCAACAGGACAGTTAAAAGCTATGATTCCTCCAAACGCTGAAACAGGATCAACTTTTAAAGCTTTTTCATAGGCATCGGAGGCAGAGTTGCCAATAGCTATTCCGCAGGGGTTTGCATGTTTTATAATGGCACAAACTTTCTCTTTGTTTGGGTCAAATTCAAGGACAAGGTTTAGTGCACCATCTATATCATAAATGTTATTAAACGATAACTCTTTCTCTCCGTGAATTTTCTTTGCGGTTGATATACAGGGTTCATCTATAAAGATTTCTTTGTAAAATGCGCCTCTTTGGTGAGGGTTTTCTCCGTACCTTAAATCCTGCACCTTTTCAAAAGTGATTGTTAGTGGATTTCTCATTTCTGGTGGCTCTGTTAAAAATTCGCCGTTTTCATTAACTTTAAAAAGATAGTCTGTTATTACAGCGTCATAGTGAGCTGTGAGATTAAAGGCTTTTTTTGCAAGATAAAATCTTGTTTTTAGAGAGATTTTTCCAGTTTGCTCCAATTCTTCTATTATTTTTTTATAATCGGAAGGATCTGTAACTATTGTCACATACTTAAAGTTTTTTGCTGCAGCCCTTACCATCGTTGGGCCACCTATATCTATATTTTCAATTATTTCCTCAAAAGATTTTTCACTTTTAACGGTTTCTTTAAATGGATAAAGGTTGACGACTACAATGTCTATCGGCTTTATTCCCAGGTCTTCCATTGTTTCAATATGTTCTGGATTATCCCTTTTTGAAAGAATTCCTCCGTGAACTTTTGGATGCAAAGTTTTAATCCTGCCTTCCATAATTTCAGGAAATTCTGTTAATTCTGATATTTCTTTAACCGGAACACCGTTTTCTTTAAGGAGCCTGGCAGTTCCCCCTGTTGAGATGATTTCAATGCCTAAATTGTAAAGAGATTTTGCAAAGTCCACTACACCTGTTTTATCAGAAACGGATATAAGGGCTCTTACAGGTTTCAATATTTACCTCCTGTGGTATATTATTCAGGCTGAATTTTATCAAACTGAAGGGAGATTATCGTGCCTGAAGTTAAAAAGCTTTTAGAGAAAGCCGGCTCGTCTCTGCTAACATTGAGTGTTTATCTTCTTGCTCTTACTATTCCTGTTTCTATAGCTGGAGATAATATAGCTATAGGTTTGGGTATTTTGGGCTTTCTTTTATTGTTTGTTTCCGGGAGTAGGATCTGTTTTCCGAATGTTAAGCCTCTTGGCTTATTTTTAATTCCGGAAGCTTTTGGTGTTTTGCTTTCAAAAAACGTATTAAAGGCGTGGCAGGAAACATCCTGGAATACCAATCTTGTACCGTTTTTCCTGGTGTATGATAGATTAAAGAGAGGTCTAAGTCTTGAAATGTTGATGAAGCTTCTGTCTTTTAGCTCTGTAGTGTCAGTTTTAGTGCTTTTATTTGAAGCTTTTACTCATAGAAGTTGGAAAAGCGTTTCTTTGGAGAGGATTTTTTCCGTTAAATTTTACATGGTTCCCGTAAGACCCGTAGGTTTTTTTGATCATCCTTTAACGGCAGCAGGGGTGTTAATTTTACTTTTTTTTCTATTTCTGGGTTTATTTTTTAAAGAGAAAAATAAACTTTATCTGATTACCACAATAAGTTTATTTTTTGGTGTTCTGTTAACTCAGAGCCGTTCATATTGGATAGGTGTTACCATTGGTTTAATACTATTTTTTTCCTTCATTTTCCGAAAAAAATCGTTCATTTACCTACCTATCTTTTTTACTTTGGTCGCTGGCTTGGTTTTTTCTGTTCCTTCCTTCAAAAATAGACTTAAAAGCATTACAGATACAAGACATAACATGAGTAATGTTATCAGACTTATAATCTGGCGTTCTCATCTGAGGGCGTTTGATGAGAAATTTTCTTTAAAGGAAAAGATTTTTGGGGCGCCAGTTGTTGGAAATGACTACTGTTGTGAATATATTCCGGAAAGTTATGAAGCTATTTTAAAGAAGAAACCGCCAAAGGTTGAGAATTTATGTGATAGAAATTTTTTCCACTGTTTAAGTCATAGTATATATGTAAGGTATCTGACGGATTACGGTGTTTTGGGAGTTTTAGGATATGTTTCTTTTATGGCATATTTAGTGGTGGTTAATCTTGTGTCTTTCCGCAGGTTTTTGGATCCGGTGTTCGCTGCTTTCAGCACAATGTATCTTGGATTTGCAGTGGCAGGTTTTTTTGAGAATAATTTTACTGATTCAGAGGTTAAAATCTGCTTTATGTTTATACTTGGAATAAACTTTTATCTGCTTTCGCAAGTAAAGAATTCTACTAAGCGAGGTGTAAGTTAAGTTGAGAAATAGAATAAGAGTTCTTGAGATAATAGACGGAGTTGGATGGTGCGGAACGAAAGAACAAACGTTCCTTATATCCTGTCAGCTTTCAAAATATTTTGATGTTGAGATGGCTCTTGCTTCTAGTAATAGGCATCTAAGAGATAGGCTTGAAGGTAAAATACCGCTCCATTTTTTTCAGAAAGGTGAAGGGAATGAAAAGTTTGACTTTAATGTTTACAAGACTCTTTATAGAATAATTAAAAATGGTAATTATGATGTTATTGTTCCAAATTCCTCTGGAGCTTTTAACTTTCTCCTGCCCATCTGGCCTTTTATAAAGAAAAAGCCAAAGCTTATAGGTATGAGAAGGTCGGGTTTTGTACCTTCTTTTCTATCTAAAAAATTTAAGTATGGAATAGCAGATGCTATTGTTGTTGTTTCAAAAGATGTGGGTTTAATGCTTAAAGAAAAAGGATTTTTCCCGGACAAAATTCATATAATAGAAAGTGGAATTGATCTTGAAAGATTTAAGCCGTCTGATAAATATAGAGAGGAAAAAAGGAGAGAGTTCAGAATTAGGTCGGGAGAAAAGCTTTTTGTCAATGTTGCGAATTTTCAACCTTGGAGAAAGGGACAGGATGTTCTTTTAAAAGCCTTTTCTAAAGTTGCAAGTTCTGGGTGGCGTTTAATGCTTGTAGGTCATGATACAGATTCAGCAGAAGCTCGTTCTCTTGCAAGACAGTTTGGGGTTGAAGATAAAGTTATTTTTGCTGGATTTAGGTCAGATATTGAGAAAATTCTTCAGGCGGCAGATTATTTTGTTCTTTCCTCAAATTCTGAAGGTATAGCAGGTGCACTTTTACAGGCTATGGCATCAGGGAAAGTTGTTATTTCCACCCTTGCAGGTGGTATAGGAGAGTATCTTAAAGATGGAGAAAACGGCTTTGCCGTTCCTGTGGGAGATGTTGATGGTCTGGCAGACAGGATGGTGAAAGCGGTTAATTTATCTTCGTCTCAATATGCTGAAATTTCTAAAAGGGCAGTTGAAACGGCAAAGAAATACTCTATTGAGGAAACGGGAAGGAAATGGAAAGAGCTTATTGAAAGTTTGTGTTCTTGAAAATTTGCACATTATTTAATAAATTCCCATCTTGCGATATAAGGCGGCTTGACAATAGGGTTTCTATTTGCTTATATTCAACCGCCAAACTATATAGGAGGAGATAGTATGCCCACAATTAATCAGCTTGTTAGAAAAGGGCGTGAGAAAAAGATTAAACGCTCTAAATCACCGGCTCTTCAGGGTAACCCTCAGAAGAGAGGAGTTTGTGTAAGGGTGTTTACAACAACACCTAAGAAGCCAAACTCTGCTCTTAGAAAGGTTGCAAGGGTAAGACTTTCAAACGGAATTGAAGTTACAGCTTACATTCCAGGTATTGGGCACAACCTTCAGGAGCACTCTGTTGTTCTTGTTAGGGGCGGAAGAACTAAAGACCTTCCGGGTGTTCGTTATAAAATCATTCGTGGTGCCCTTGATGCTGCTGGAGTTGAAGGAAGAAGACAGTCAAGGTCTAAGTATGGAACTAAGAAACCTAAAGAGAAAAAATAAAATTTGTAGGAGAGGAAAGGCATGCCAAGGAAAGGACCAGTTCCACCAAGAGAGATAATTCCCGATCCTGTATATGGAGATAAGCTTGTTGCAAAGCTTATTAACAAGGTTATGAAAGACGGGAAAAAGAGTGTGGCTGAAAAGATTGTTTACGGTGCTTTTGACATTATAAAAGAGAAGCTTGGAGAAGATCCACTCTCAGTATTTCACAAAGCTGTAGAAAATGTAAAACCTATAATGGAAGTACGTCCACGCCGTGTTGGTGGTGCCACATATCAGGTGCCTATGGAAGTTAGACCAGAAAGACAGATACATCTTGCTTTAAAGTGGATCGTGGACGCTGCACGTGCTCGTTCTGAGCGCGGAATGGTTAATAGGCTTGCAAATGAGCTTATTGATGCTTACAACCAGAAAGGTGGTGCGTTTAAGAAGAGAGAAGATACCCATAAAATGGCCGAAGCCAACAAAGCTTTTGCCCACTATAGATGGTAAATTTAAAAGAATTTGATGGAGGCCGTTGTGAGTAAGGCTGCTGCTAAACAGATTAAAGTTCCACTTGATAAAGTTAGAAACATAGGTATTATTGCCCATATTGATGCGGGTAAAACGACTACAACTGAAAGGATTCTTTACTATACAGGAAGAATCCACAAGATAGGTGAAGTGCACGAAGGTGCTGCTGAGATGGATTGGATGGAGCAGGAGAAAGAGAGAGGTATTACAATTACCTCAGCTACAACAACCTGCTTCTGGAGAAACCATCGTATAAATATTGTTGATACTCCAGGTCACGTTGACTTTACAATTGAAGTTGAACGTTCTCTCAGGGTTCTTGACGGTGCTGTAACTGTACTTTGTTCTGTTGGTGGAGTTCAGCCACAGACAGAAACGGTATGGAGACAGGCTGACAAGTATAAAGTTCCAAGAATAATTTTTGTTAACAAGATGGATAGAATAGGTGCCAATTTCTTCCAGGTTGTAAATGATGTGGAAGAAAAGCTTGGTGCAAAACCTGTTCCTATTCAAATTCCAATAGGTGCGGAAGATAACTTTAAAGGTGTTGTTGACCTTGTAAGGATGAAAGCGATTATCTGGGAAGAGGAAACTTTAGGTGCTAAATTCCACGAGGAAGAGATTCCAGAAGACCTTATTGAAACTGCTGAAGAGTACAGGGAAAAGCTTATAGAGGCTCTTGCAGATGTTGATGAAGAGATAATGATGAAGTATCTTGAAGGAGAAGAGATAACAGAAGATGAGATAAAAGCTGCTATAAGAAAGGGAACTCTTGAAATTAAGTTTTTCCCGATGATTTGTGGTTCTGCTTTTAAAAACAAAGGTGTTCAGCCTCTTCTTGATGCAGTTGTTGATTATCTTCCTTCACCTCTTGATGTGCCTCCAATTAAAGGTATAAATCCAAAAACAGGAGAAGAGGAAGAAAGACCAGCTTCCTATGATGCTCCTTTCTCTGCTCTTGCATTTAAGATTCTTACAGACCCTTATGTTGGCCAGCTGACATTTATCAGGGTTTATTCGGGACTTCTTGAATCAGGTTCTTATGTATTTAACGCAACAAGAGGGAAGAAGGAAAGACTTGCAAGGATTCTTCGTATGCATGCAAATAAAAGAGAGGAGATTCCAGTTCTTGGTGCCGGGGATATTGCTGCAGCTGTTGGACTGAGGGATACATATACCGGGGATACTCTTTGCGATCCTGATCATCCTATTATTCTTGAAGCTATGGAGTTCCCTGAGCCTGTTATATCTGTTGCTGTAGAGCCTAAAACTAAGGCAGACCAGGAGAAGCTCTCTCTTGCACTTCAAAAGCTTGCAAAAGAAGACCCTTCGTTTAGAGTTTCAACCGACCATGAAACTGGACAAACAATTATTTCTGGTATGGGAGAGCTCCACCTTGAAATTATTGTTGATAGATTAAAGAGAGAGTTTAACGTTGATGTTAATGTTGGTAAGCCTCAGGTTGCTTATAGAGAAACCATTAGAAAAGAAGTAACACAGGAAGGTAAATTTATCAAGCAGACAGGTGGTAGAGGTCAGTACGGTCATGTATGGCTTAAGATAGAGCCTCTTGAGCCTGGTAAAGGTTTTGAGTTCCATGAAACTATTAAAGGTGGTGTGGTACCAAAAGAATACATCCCTGCTGTTGAGGCTGGTGTTAAGGAAGCTATGGAAACAGGAGTTGTTGCAGGTTATCCTATGGTGGATATAAAAGTAACGCTTTTTGATGGTTCATACCACGAAGTTGACTCTTCTGAAATGGCGTTTAAGATTGCCGGTTCTATGGCTTTTAAAGAGGGTGCTAAAAAAGCAAATCCTGTTCTTCTTGAGCCTATTATGGAAGTTGAAGTAACAACTCCTGAAGAGTTTATGGGCGATGTTATAGGTGATCTTAACAAGCGTCGCGGTAGAGTTCAGGGAATGGAAGCAAGAGGGAACGCGCAGGTTATAAAGGCTTATGTTCCACTTGCTGAGATGTTTGGTTACGCAACAGACCTTCGTTCTATGACTCAGGGAAGAGCAACATACATTATGAGATTTAGCCATTACGAGGAAGTTCCGGCTAATGTGGCTGAACAGATAATTGGAGAAAGAAGTAAATAAAAAAGATTGAATTTTTGGATAAAATCCCCCTTCTTTTGGGGGATTTTTCTTATAAGGTCTTTACAATTGCAGTGAAAGGAATATAATTTCACCCTGCGAAAAATTTTTTGTTCTTTTAAAATGCAATAAGGTGATTTAAGGAGGAATAAAATGGCTAAAGAAAAATTTGAAAGGACCAAACCCCACAAGAACGTGGGAACTATAGGACACGTAGACCATGGTAAGACAACACTA
>NZ_FZOB01000018.1 GCF_900188395.1 Desulfurobacterium atlanticum
CGTGGTATAGGTTTATATTTAGCTGCATGGTTGTCCTCCTGGTAGTGGTTTTGGTTTTCTGAAAATTTGAATGTTTAGTGCTCTTAATATTTTAACTACCAGGTGGGCAGCCTTTTTCCTTTGGTGTGGGTGGGGAGTATGTGTATACCTATGCAGGGGTAAAGGCTTAAAATGCCTTTACATTTTCTTTGTTTTATGGTATTGTTTTCCCATATGCGGGAGGATTATTGATGAAAAGATGGTTAATTGTTTTTGCACTGATGGTTGTTCCCGCAACGGCAAGAGCGGATCTTTATGTTGTTAAAAAGGGAGATTCTCTATATAAAATTGCTAAAAAATTTCATACTACTGTAAAAACCATAAGAAGACTTAATGGATTAAGAGGGAATATATTAAGACCGGGACAGAGGCTTATAGTACCTGGAAGAAGCAGGTTTGCTAAACCAAAAAGAAGTGTTGCTACTATAAATTTGTTAGAAGAGAAAGCTCAGCTTATAGAAAGCGATAAAAATGATGCGCTTAATACACTTCAGGAACTTAGCTCAAAAGATGTTTCTATTCTTAGTAGCATCGTAGAATCGGAATCTTCTTTTTTATCTGATGCAATTTCCACTCCTTTAGGGGTCCCTTATGATAATTGGAGTCTTTCTATACTTAATCTCCCCGAATATAAGAGTTCTCTTTTGAAGATTTTAGCTAATATATTTAAAGAGTATAAAAATACGCCATATGTTTTTGGTTATAATGCTCCTGGGAGAGGTCTTGATTGTTCCTCATTTACAATGAGAGTTTACAGGAAGCTTGGTATAAAACTTCCCAGGACTGCCCGGGGGCAGTTTAATGTGGGAGTTCCTGTTTCTAAAGAAGATTTGAAGGTAGGAGACCTTGTGTTTTTTAGAACTTACGCCCGTTTTCCTTCTCATGTTGGCATTTATATAGGTGATGGTAAGTTTGTTCATTTTTCTTCCATGTACCATGGTCTTTCTATATCTTCGTTAGACAGTAGATATTTTAGACGAAGATATATAGGAGCTAAAAGAGTTTTAACAGAGAAAAAGATTAGAGAGGTTGTAGCGAAATTGCAACGATAAATTTCTTTTAGAATAAAAACAACAAATAACAAAGAGAAAGGAGGTAAGCGATGAACACAAGACAGCTCTTAAAAGTATCAGTTTTGACAGTATTAGCGTCATTTTCTTTCGCTGTAAGTGGAAATGCAAAAGTAAATGTTTCTCCTGATGATTATAAAGTAGTACTTTCTCTTCAAAAAGTAATAGAAGCTGTGGCTGAAGAGGTAAGACCTGCTGTTGTTGATATCACTTCTGTGACAACGGTGAAGTTTCAGCATCCTGCAATACCGCCTGAGTTTAAAGATTTCTTCAGGGAATTTGGATTTCCTATGCCACAGTTTCCTGATGTTCCTCAAGAGTTTGAGAAGAAGTCTCTTGGTTCAGGATTTATTGTAAAAGTTAAGGACGGATGGGCTTACATTTTGACAAACAATCACGTTGTAGATAAAGCTAAAAAAATAAAAGTGAAACTTTATAACGGTGATATTTATACTGCTAAAGTGGTTGGAAAGGACCCTAAAACAGATGTTGCACTTATAAAGATAAAGGTTGGAAATAAGAAAGTTCCAGTAGTAAGGCTTGGAGATTCTGATAAGATTAAGATAGGAGAATTTGTAATAGCTATAGGTAATCCTTACAGGCTTGACGGGTCTGTAACTCATGGAATAATCTCTGCCAAGGGAAGGCATGGTCTAGGGCTTAACCCTATTGAGAACTTTATTCAGACAGATGCAGCTATAAATCCAGGTAACAGTGGAGGACCGCTGTGTGATATTTACGGCAGGGTTATCGGCATAAACACTGCTATTGTCAGAAATGCCCAGGGTCTTGGTTTTGCTGTTCCCATAAATATTGCAAAGAAAGTCATGAACGACCTTTTGAAATATGGAAAGGTTATCAGAGGATGGCTTGGGGTTTACATTGAAAATGTTTCTCCTGATGTAGCTTCCAAATTTGGAATAAAGCGTGGAGTTATGGTTACAAAAGTGATGAAGGGAAGTCCTGCAGATAAAGGAGGATTGAGGAGTGGAGATATAATAGTTTCTTATAATGGTAAACCTGTTAAAGGGGTTTCTGATTTACAACTGAAGGTTATAAATACGAAACCTGGTGAAAAAGTAAAGATAGAGATTATAAGGGATGGTAAAAGAAAAGTGCTTACAGTTAAGATAGGACAGATGCCTCAGCAGGAAATGGTTGCAAGTGCTCTTTCAACTCTTGGACTTTCAGTTCAAAAGCTTACACCTGAATTGAAAGAAAAATTTGGAGTACCGAAAGGAATTTCAGGGCTTGTGGTAACTGATGTTAAGCCAGGAACACCTGCTGACGATGCAGGACTTAAAGTGGGGGATATTATAATAAGTGCTGGAACAGAGCCTCAAAATCTGAAACCTGTTAAAGATGTTGATGAATTTGCCAAGCTTGTAGAGAAAGCAAAAGATAAAGGGGTTCTTCTAAAAGTTTACAGGAACGGATTTTCATTCTTTGTTGTTTTAAAGGTTGAAGAGTAATTTTAAAATCGGTGTGTAGGGGATATTCTCCCCTGCACTTTTATATTGGGGGAGTTACTGGCAAAATAGGGAGAATTTGGATAAAATTCCCTTTCACACTTTTAACCTCTTGTTAGGAGAGTTAGCCATGACAGAAAAAGATTTCACTTTTAATGAAGATGAGTTTCTTATTAATGATATAGGGGGATTGGAGAGCGGGCTTGATTCAGCGGACGAAGGGATAGCTTCTATAGATGATTCGGTTATTTTAAATTCGGAAATAGATCCTTCTCTTATAGAGTCTTTTGTTCCGGATAAAGATTCCCTTGATGCTTTTTTGAAGGCAATATCAAAGATTCCTCTTCTTTCACGGGAGGAAGAGCTTGAGTATGCCAGAAGGGCTAAAGAGGGAGACCAGGAAGCTTTAAAAAAGCTCGTTGAATCAAACCTAAGGTTTGTGGTTAGTGTGGCTAAAAAGTATTTAGGTTGCGGTTTACCTTTACACGATTTAATTGCTGAAGGTATTCTTGGACTTATTGAAGCTGCAAGACGATTTGACCCTGATAAGGGTGTGAAGTTTATTTCCTACGCTGTTTGGTGGATTAGACAATCAATTATGCAGGCTCTTGCTCAGCAGACTGGCGCTGTTAAAATACCTGTTAAGCAGGCTGTCCTTGTTAATAAAATTACAAGGTCGTATGGTGAGCTTCTTAAAAAGCTTGGAAGGGAACCTAAAACAGAAGAGCTTGCTGAATATCTCGGTATGGATGCAAAAGATATTGAAAGGTTGTTAAGTGTCTGTCAGGTACCTCTTTCTCTTGATACGCCGGTTGGAGACGAAGAAGATACAACTTTTAAAGATTTTCTTAAAGGAGAAGGAACAGCAGAGGTAGAAGAGAAAGTTGTTCAGGAAGAACTTCGCCACAGTATAGAAGAGATGCTTGAGCAGTTAACTCCTCAGGAGAAGCGGATAATAATAATGCGTTTTGGTCTTGACGGAAACGATCCTAAAACCTTGAGAGAGATAGGAGAAAAACTTGGTATTTCAAGAGAAAGGGTTAGGCAGCTTGAGACAAGAGCCAAGAAGAAGATGAAAGAGTACGCTTTAAAAAGAAAATTGAATGTATTTTTAAACTGACGGGGAAATTTCCCTGTCAGTTTCTGGAACAAATGATGGATAAGTGGTTGTTTTTCTCCATTCTTGCTCTTTTATTCTGGGGATTGTGGGGTTTTTTCCCGAAGGTTGCGTCAAACTATATTTCGCCTGAAAGTATACTTGTTTATCAAACATTAGGTTGTTTATCAGTTGTTATTCTCTTATTTTTTCTGCCAGAATTTGAGATGGAATTTAATTTTAAAGGGATTCTTTTTTCATTTTTGGGAGGTGTGGCTGGTACTTTAGGTTCTCTATTCTTCCTTTATGCTGTTAAAACTGGAAAACTTTCGGTTGTTATTACAATAACAGCACTTTATCCGATGATTACTATTTTTCTTGCCGTTTTACTTCTTAAAGAAAATCTTTCATTAAAGCAAGTAGTAGGTATTATCTTTGCTTTAGTTTCAATTGTATTAATTGCTGGCGGGGAGTAATCCAACTGCTTTTTTTAGCTTTTTGACTTCTTCATCATTTAAAAATCTATACTCTCCTTTTGGAAGTTTGCCTAATTTAAGTGTTCCGAAGGATATTCTTTTAAGATAGATTACTGGGTTGCCGACTTTTTTTAACATTCTTTTTATCTGATGGTACTTCCCTTCGGTTATTTCTATTTCAATCTCTGAAGTGTTTTCATGTACTTTTATAACTTTTACCTTTGCCGGTTTACTAATAAAGTCTCCGAGTTTTACTCCTTTTTCAAGTAAGTTTTTGCTGTTTTCGGATAATTTCCCTTCAATTACAACATAGTATCGCTTGGGAACTTTCCATTTTGGGTGGGTAAGCCTGTGAGCAAGCTCTCCGTCGTTTGTTATAAACAATAATCCTTCTGTATCTTTGTCAAGCCTGCCTACAGGAAAGAGTTTTTCAAAGCGGGGAACATCGCTTATAAGCTCCATTACAGTTGCTTCTTTATCTTTTGTTGATGTTATGTATCCTGCCGGCTTGTGCAGTATAAGGTAGATATCTTTTATATGGATTACAGGTTCACCGTTAACTTCTATCTTTTCCTTTTCCGGATCAACTTTAAATCCAGGATCTTTAATTTGTTCCCCGTTTACTGTAACAGTTCCTTTTTTTATTAGATATTTTACTTCTTTTCTTGTTCCAAATCCCGATTCTGAAAGAAGCTTATCAAGTCGCAATTTAGAAGCCATAACCTAACCTTCTTAGGTAATCTACTCTGTTTCTCCAGTCTTCTTTCACTTTTACCCATAACCTTAAATAAACTTTCTTTCCCAGTATCTGTTCAAGTTCCTGTCTTGCAAGCGTTCCTATCTTTTTCAATTTTTGTCCATTTTTCCCGATTATAATCGCCTTCTGTGATGGCCTTTCAACTATTATGTCTGCGTCTATAACCAGCATATCAGGATTTCTGTCTCCCGGTTCAATGCTTACAACATTTACCGTAACTGCATGGGGAATTTCTTGAGATGTTAGAAGCATGACTTTTTCTCTTATTATTTCTGCCACATACTGTTCAATCGGCATATCGGTTATCATGTTATCTTCGTAATATTTTGGACCTTCTGGTAGGTTTTCAACAATAAGGTCAAGCAATCTATCAAGATTTGAACCTTTTGCTGCTGATATAGGAATAATCTCATCTACGAAAGGAAATTCTTTATGAATTTCCTCTATTAAAGGAAGTAGTTCCTCTTTAGGTACACCATCTATTTTATTTATTACCACGAAAACTTTTGTTTCTTTTCTTTTCTCTTTACCTATTTTTTCAAGGATTTTCCTATCCGCAGGAGTAAGTCCTGCTCTTGCGTCAATCAGAAAAAGAATAACATCTGCATCTGGAATAACGCTGAATGCAACTTCATTCATGTATCTGTTAAGTTCAAATTTTTCTTTATGAATCCCTGGAGTGTCAAGAAAAACTATCTGTCCGTTTTTAAGATGCTTTACTCCGACGATTCTGTGCCTTGTTGTCTGGGGTCTGTCTGTTACTATTGCAACTTTGGTTCCAAGCAGACTATTTAGAAGGGTAGATTTACCAACGTTTGGCCTTCCAAGTATGGCTACGTATCCGGATTTAAAACTGCTTTCACTCAAAACTTCCTCCGTTTTCATTCAGTAAAATTGTTTTCACATCTAATTTAATCTGTTTTTGAAGCTCTTCAATAGAGTTAAACTTTTTCTCTTTTCTGATAAACTTTAGAAACTCAATTTCCGGTTTTTCATATTTCAAATCCTTGAAATTTCTGTTTAATATGTGGACTTCAAGAAGTTCCTCTTTTCCATCAACTGTGGGCCTTACTCCAAAGTTTGCTGCTCCGAGGAGCTTTTTACCGTTAGCTTTAGCATAAACTTTGTAAACACCGTAAGGGAGAAGTAGTTTTTTAGCAGGTTTTATGTTTATTGTTGGGAATCCCAACTTTTTTCCAAGTCCCTTTCCTTTTACTTTGTTCCCTGTGGTAAAAAAAGGAAAACCTAAAAGAAAATTGGCTTTTTCTATATCTCCTCTGTTTAAAAGCTCTTTTATCCATGAAGTGCTGATTTTTCTTCCGTTGTGTTTTAGTGGTTTAACCTCTACTACTTTGATTTTATATATCTCTCCAAGTTTTTTTGCCTTCTCTACGTCTCCTTCTCTTCCCTTTCCAAATCTCCAGTCGCTACCGACCACAATGGTGGTATATCCGTTCTTTTTTAAAAACTGGAAAAATTCTTGAGCAGATAGATTTTTTATCTTATTAAAAGGAACAAGGCTAAGTTTGATTTTAAATCTTGTTGCGATGGTTTTTCTTTCTTCAAGGGTAAAAAGAGAGGGGTTATCACCGCTTTCAGGAAATAGAATGGATAGGATTTCGGGATTTTTAAACTTTTTTACTTCCTGTATCAGTTTTTGATGTCCTTTGTGGAAACTTTCAAATTTTCCTATTGTGCAGGATTTCTCTTGCAATCTTCTCTCCTGAACTTGTGCCTATTCTATCTGCTCCAAGATTTATAAATTTTAAAGCGTCTTTAAATGTTCTAATACCACCTGATGCTTTCACTTTTGCTTTTCCTTTAGCTATCTCCTTTAAAAGTTTTACATCTTCTTCGGTAGCTCCGTATTTTCCATAACCGGTGGATGTTTTAAGGTAGTCCCATCCGTTTTCAACGGCAATTTTCCCTGCAATTTTTTTCTCTTCGTCTATTAAATAGCAGCATTCTAAAATAAGTTTAATTATAAATCCGTCTGTAATCTTTCTTATCTCTTTTAGCTCTTCCTCAACTTTCTCCCAGTTTCTTTCTTTAACTGCGGAGATGTTAAGAACTATGTCCAGTTCTTTTGCTCCTTCCGTTATGCTCTGTTCTATTTCAAAAAGAATTGAGCTGAACGTTACAGAGTTTAATGGAAAAGCTATAACAGTTGCGATTTTTTCAGAAGGCAGGAAAGAGACAGCAGTTTTTATGTGTTTTGGAAATATGCAAAGAGTTGCAAATCCGTAAGATTTAACAGCTTCACACCCTTTTATAACCTCATATTCTGTTGATGTTGGTTTTAAAATTGAGTGGTCAATCTTTGATAGTATCTCTTCAGGTTTCATCATTTTTCTCCTGCGGTTTTTTGCTAAAATCTATTTTAATCTTTTTGGGGAAGTTTAGTTGCGGAAATTTCTGAAAACTGTGTTATTAGTGTTAACTTTTTCCTTTTTCGGTGGATTGGCATATTCGGGAACCTCTGATATTTCAAAAAAGCAGCTTCTTGATTATTTTTCTACAGAAATTGCTCTTTTAAAACTCCCGCTTTCTTTTGATATTTTGTGGTCCTCTTACGGGAAGTTTTCTGTTAAAAATGTCAACGGTACAGAAGATATTAAGACCTTTTCTCTTGGAAGGTTTGATATAGAGTATCTTGGTGACAATGTTTTTAATGTTCAGCTTTATTTTGTGTTAACTTGCGATAATGAAACTTACAGTAATAGGGTTTCCCTTAACTTTTTTGACGGTGGGAGTTTTGTGGTTTTTAAGACGGATAACGGAAAAATAAAGTTTAAACTTCCTGATGAGATTGTTGAGTTGCACCAGATAGATAAAGGTTTCAGGATTTACCGTTATTTTCCCGAGGAGACATTTGAGATACCTGTAAAAAATGGAGAAGTCTTTCTTAAGGTAAGAAAGAAGAGGTAAGTTGTGGGCTATGATATTTATATTTCTCAAAAACCGATAGATGGCAGAGAGATTGTTTCTATAGATGGAATGGAAGTTGTTAAGCCTGTTCAGATTCATAGTTCCATAGTTGTATTTGCCGGTAGAAGGTATCAAGAAGGAAAAAAAGGGGATGCAATAGTTACAGACTCAAAAAACTTGTGGGTGGGAGTTTTGACGGCAGATTGTTATTCTATTTTCATTATTGCAGAAAGGATGGTGGCTGCTGTTCATGCTGGGTGGCGTGGAACACTTAAGGGTATAACGTTTAAAACCATCAAATATATTCAGACATTTTCCGAAGTAGAGAAAGTGGTTGTAGGACCTGGTATATGCAGGAATTGTTATGAGGTTGGTTATGATGTTTTTAAACTTTTCCCCCGAACCGTGCAAAGTAAAATTTTTACCAGAAAATCGGATGAAAAATTTCTCCTTGATTTAAAAGAGGCAAATATGATTCAGATTCGTTCTGCAGGAGTTAAGGTTGTTGAAGATTTAAATTTCTGCACAGTTTGCAATAATGACAGGTTTTACTCTTACAGGAAAGAGGTGACAGATAAACGTATTCTTTCGGCTATAAGGTTAATTTAAGGTGAGGCCGTTTGAAAAATGGCTATGAACTTTAAGAGATCCTTCGGGCTTTACCCTCAGGATGACTTTCTTCGTCATTCTGAGGCTGCTTTGCAGCCGAAGAATCTCAATACCTTTTAGAAACAAATGAGAATTTTCAAACACTCTCAATTTAAGGTTGTATTATTCTTTTTTCTTCCTTACAATTTTACCGTTAAACTGTTCTGTTAGAGGTAGGTATGAATTCTGTTTTAAGAAATATGAAACCGTATCCAATGGATGAACTTGTAAAAGCTAAAGAGCTTTTAAAGAAAGACGGGAAAAAAATTTACGATTTTGGAACAGGAGATCCTAAAGAGCCGACAGCACCTTTTATAAGGGAAGCTGTGAAAACCGCAATTCCTGAAGTGTCACAGTATCCTACTGTAAAGGGTAGAAAAGATTTAAGGGAAGCTATATCTTCCTGGTTTAAAAGGAGATTTGATGTTGAGCTTGACAGTGAAAAGGAGATAATTCCGTCAGCAGGTTCAAAGGAGGCGATATTTCACTTTCCTCTTGTTTTTATAGATGCTGATTCGGATAAGAAAAGGGTGATTTTTGGAACTCCTGCTTATCCTGTGTATGAAAGGGGAACTCTTTTCGCCCAGGGTATTCCTACTTCTTATACTTTAAAATATGAGGAAGGGTTTCTTCTTCGTCTTGATAAAATGCCTGAAGAGATTTTAAAAGAGACGAAAATTGTATGGCTTAACTATCCTCACAATCCCACAGGTGCAACGGCTCCACTTTCATACTTTGAAGATATGTACCAGATATGTAGAGAGTATGACATAATAATGTGCTCTGATGAATGTTACACTGAAATATATTTTGAAGAAAAACCGCCCTCTGCTTTGCAGGTGGGGAAGGAAAATGTGGTTGTTTTTCATTCTCTTTCAAAGAGAAGCGGAATGACAGGTTATAGAAGTGGTTTTGTCGCAGGGGATAGCAGGATTATTCAGGAGTATTTACGTTTTCGCTCCTCTTTCGGAGTTGGTTCTCCTGACTTTATTCAGGTAGGAGCAAGAGAAGCATGGAAAGATGAAAGTCATGTGGAGGAGAGACGTCTTATTTTCAGAAAGAAGAAAGAGATATTTGAAAAGTTTTTTAAAGAGGAAGGGTTTGAGTTTCTTGATGTGAAGGCTTCGTTTTACTTTTGGGTGAAGGTGCCTTTTGGTTTAACTTCAAAGGATTATGCGTTTCATCTGCTAAAATACGGTATAGTTGTGTCACCGGGAGAGTTTTTTGGTTCTGGTGGTGAAGGATTTTTTAGAATTGCTCTTGTTCCTTCTGTTGATGAGTGTGAAGAGGCTGTTAGTGTATGGAGAGAAGCGAACAGAGAAATTGCGAGGAGAAGAAGTTGAATTTAAGAAGTTCCCGCAGGAAGCCTATTGTTCAGATTATACTTTCTCCGATTCTTGACCTTACCTTAATGCTTGTGATTTTTCTCGCTGTAAGCACTGAGTTTATGTCAGGTGGTGAAATTAAGATAAGGGTGCCTAAAGGTGGTGCTCCTATAAATTATAGAGAGAGCAGAAATGTTAACAAAATTCTTATAGATAAATGGGGAAAAATAT
Organism: Desulfurobacterium atlanticum; assembly: GCF_900188395.1. Classification (NCBI taxonomy): domain Bacteria; kingdom Pseudomonadati; phylum Aquificota; class Aquificia; order Desulfurobacteriales; family Desulfurobacteriaceae; genus Desulfurobacterium; species Desulfurobacterium atlanticum. The sequence continues at coordinate 10,040 of NZ_FZOB01000018.1, forward strand.
TTTTTAAAGGGAAGACCTATACCGATATTTCCAGAGTATTACCTCTTCTTGATAGAAATGCCCGTGTTTATGTTAGAGCTGACAGAGAAACACCTTATATGTATGTCTTTCAGGTAATAGATGGTTTGCGAAAAGGCGGGATAACAGCTATTTCTCTTGTAGGAGAAAGGACAGGAAAATGAAAATAAGATTTTACTCCTCTTCATCAGAAGAAACTGAAAAGATAGGAGTGCTGATAGGACAGGTTTTGCCTCCAGGTAGCGTTGTTCTCCTTGAAGGAGATATTGGCTGCGGTAAGACATGTTTTACAAGAGGAATTGTGGCTGGAAGAGGTTTAGATAGGGAAGAAGTTTCAAGTCCTTCTTTTACGATAATTCAGGAGTATGGGGATGTTATTCATATAGACTTGTACAGATTAGAGGATGAAGAGGATATTTTTGGTGTAGGATTGGAAGATTATCTCTACGAGAATAATCGGATAAAGGTTATTGAGTGGCCTCAAAAGATTGGAGAGATTTTTGAAGATTTTCCTTTCCCTGTAATTAAAGTAAGATGCTTTTATAAGGGTGATGGAAGAGTTTTTGAATTGGAAGGAGATGAAAATTTGGTAAAAAGTATAAAGAAAAATCTTTTAAGTGGAGGCGTTGATGTCAAGGATAGTTGATGTAAAGGCGAGAGAGATTCTTGATTCAAGGGGAAATCCTACTGTTGAGGTTGAGGTTTTACTTGAGTCTGGTGCAACTGGAATAGCTGCTGTTCCAAGTGGTGCTTCTACCGGTGAGAAGGAAGCGCTTGAGCTTAGGGATAAGGATCCGAAAAGATATCTTGGAAAAGGTGTTTTAAAGGCTGTTAAAAATGTTAATGAAGAGATAGCACCTGCTCTTATAGGTCTTGAGTCAACAGATCAGACAAACATAGACAGATTGATGATAGAGCTTGACGGAACTGAAAATAAGAGCCGTTTCGGGGCAAATGCCATTCTTGGTGTTTCTATGGCTGTGTGTAGGGCTTCTGCTGTGGAGCTTGATTTACCGCTATTTAGATACATAGGCGGTGTTAATGCTAAAGAGCTTCCTGTTCCGATGATGAATATTTTAAACGGTGGTGCCCATGCAGATAACAACGTGGATATTCAGGAATTTATGATAATGCCGGTTGGAGGAGAAAGTTTCTCTGAAGCTTTGAGAATGGGTGTTGAAATATACCACACCCTTAAAAAGGTTTTAAAAGGTATGGGACATTCTACGAATGTTGGTGATGAAGGTGGTTTTGCTCCAAATCTTTCTTCAAATGAGGAAGCCATACAGGTGATAATGAAAGCTATTGAAGATGCCGGATATACTCCAGGTGAAGATGTTATGCTTGCCCTTGATGCTGCTTCTTCTGAATTTTATAAAGGTAATGGTGTTTATGAGCTTGAAGGTGAGGGAAAAACTTTTGACAGGGAAGGTTTAATAGACTTTTACAAGGAACTTGTTGAAAAGTATCCTATTATAAGCATTGAGGATGGTATGGCTGAGGATGATTATGAAGGCTGGAAACTTTTAACTGCATCTCTTGGTAATCGTGTTCAGCTTGTAGGAGATGATGTTTTTGTTACAAATACAGAGCTTCTCTCTCTTGGTATAAAGGACGGATTTGCCAACTCTATTCTTATAAAGCTCAACCAGATTGGAACCGTTACTGAAACGCTTGATGCCATTGAGATGGCTAAAAGAGCCAATTACACAACCGTTATTTCTCATCGTTCAGGTGAGACAGAAGATTCTTTTATTGCTGATCTTGCTGTTGCTGTGAATGCCGGTCAGATAAAAACTGGAGCGCCTGCAAGAAGTGAAAGAAATGCAAAGTATAATCAGCTTTTAAGAATAGAAGATATTTTAAATGGCAATGCAGTGTTTAAAGGAATGGATGTTTTTTACAATCTTTAACTGAAGTTGTGGCAGGGTTATCTCCCTGCCTTTCTTTTTTTCTTCTGAATCAGTTTCTGTCCATGGTTTATTAGCATGTGAATGGTTTTTCTGTTCTTTTTGTAAAAAACAAGAAGGTCCCTTGCAAGAAGTATTACCGAGAAAATTTGAAGTGTCTTCTTTAGTTTTACAGTTTTACGCATATTCACCTTCTGTAAAAGTTATTTTTGAACCTGTTGCAGTTTTTTCAACTTTAATAATTTTATCACCTGCTACTTCAAGTTCAGGGTCGTGAGTTACTATTATCATCTGAGGTATTTTTCCTTTAAGTTCCATTAAGATATTAGCAAGTTCCCTTTTTCTTTCTTCATCAAGGTGGATTGTAGGTTCATCAAGAATAAGCAACTCAAAGGCTGACATGAATTTTCGTGCCAGGGCAAAGCGAAGAGCAAGGGCAAAGGCGACTTTCTGGCCTCCTGAAAGCTGGTCAAGGGTTATACTGCCTCTGTTTGCTGTTCCAAATTTAACAGTTAAATCTTCTTCTATACCTATTTCATTAAACTCAAAATTAAACTCTTCAAATAGAGTTTTACATATTTTTGAAATTTCAGGGAGCAATTGTTCTCTTAGTTTTACTATAAAGCCTGTGGCAGGATTAAAACCGTCTGCGATTTCTTTAATGATGTCATGAGTGCTTTTTAGAGCTTTTATTTTTTCAACAGTTTTTTCTATATGTTTTATCTCTTCTTCTATCTCTTTTAGTTGTTTCTCTTTCTGGATTACTGCTCCTTTTTTGCGGTTGTGTTCACTTTTCAGTTTTTCTGTTCTTGATTCAATTTCTGCTAAGCTGTTTTTTACAGTTTCGTGGTGTTTGCTGTTGTAACCTACCTTTTCTATCTCTTTTTCAGTAAATCTTAACTTTGCAAGCGTATTTTTAAGTTCTTCGTTAAGTTCTTTTATTTCTTTTTTTATTTTATCTTCCCTTTTTATCTCTGTTTCCATCTTTGTAGCAGTTTTTTCAAGTGCTTCAAGGTTGTTTATCTCACTTTTAAGCTCTGTTGCAGTTGAGATATTTATTGAGTAGGTGTCTTTTGTTCTTTTAATTTCACTGTGAATTGTGGAAATTACTTTCTCAATTTCCTCTTTCCTTTTTAAAAGTAGCCTGATATCTGCTTTTTTTAAATTTTCTTTCTCTCGTTCAATCTCCTCTTTAAGTTGTTTTAAATACTCCTTTTCCTTTGATATTTCTGTTTCAAGAGTTGTCTTTTCTGTTTTCAGTTTTTCATATCTATTTTTGATATCAAGATATTCATTTTCGGAAAAGCCGATTTTCTCTATTTCGGTTCTAAGTTCTTCAACACTTTTTTCTTCTGACTTTAAATCTTCTTCAAGAGATTTTATCTTTTCAGAAATGGTCAGGCTTTCCTTTATCTTTTCATCAATCATTTTAAGTCTCTCTTTTGCTTTTTCAATCTTTTCCTTTATCTCAACCAGTTTCCTTTTGTTTTCTTTTATGAAATTTTCAGATTCTTTGAGTAACTCTTCCTTTCGTTCAGGTGATAGGGGGGTTTCACATATTGGACAGACGGGTTTATTTGAGTTTTGTAGTTTTTCTATTCTTTCTTTATGCTCTTTCAGTTTTTCCTTTAGAGAAAGTCCTGAATCTCTTAATTGCTGAATTAGTTCTTCCGTTTCATTTTTCTCTTTTTCAAGAGAAGTTATATCCGAGCAGCTGAGTTTTTTCAGTTTTTCTTTTAGGATTTCTGCTCTTTTAGTGTGAAGCAACAATTTCTGCTTTAGATTGCTGTATTTCTCTTTTTTCTCTTCTAAAATTTTAATTTTCTCTTCAAGTTTTTTAGTGCTGTTCTCTTCCTCTCCTGTTATTTTCTGATAGCTACTGAGTTTTTCTTTTAAAAGTTTTTCCCTGTTTTTTATCTCTTCTGATAGTTTTTCTATTTTTCTCTCTGTTTTTCTGTAATTTTCTATCTCAATGGAAATATTCTGCAACTTTTGATTTTCTGTTTTTAACACCTGAACTTTTTCATCTATCTTTTTAAGTGCTGGAAGTAAACTTAGTTTCTCTTTTATTTCTGGAAGCTCTTTTTTAAGTATTTCAATGCTTTTTAGCTCCTTTTCTTTCGTTTTTAAATTTTTTTCAAGTCTTTCTATTTGAGAAATCAGCAACGCTTTTTCTCTGTTTAGAGATTTAACTTTAATTTTCTTTTTTTCAAATTCCTGAAACAGGAGCTGTTGCTCTTTTAAAAGCTTTTCAAGGTTTTCTATTTTTTCTACTTCCTCTTTTATAGTTTTCTTTAAATGGACTATCTCATTTTTTAGGTTTTCCTTCTTTTCCTTCAACTTTTCCAGCTGTTCGATGTGATACTCATATTTCTTAAGTTCTGCTTTTATTCTGTTCAGGAAAGTCTTTATAACCTCGTTTTTTTCTTTTATCTCTTCCAGACCAAATAATCGGTTTAGAATTTCTCTTCTTGCTTTCGGTGTGCCTTCAAGGAAAGTTACAAGCTCTCCCTGCGGAACGTAGATGGTATTTCTAAAAGTTTCAGGATTTAATCCGACACTTTCTCTTAAGTACTCTTCAGATACTTTTACTCCTTTTGCTACCAGTTTACCGTTTTTTCTGATTTCCACCTGCTGAGAGCCTTTAGGTGTTAATTTTCTCTCTATTGTATAGATATGGTTGTTCATTACAAAGTCTATTGAGAGAGTGGCAGAAGTGCTGTTTCTGTTTATAAGGTTAATAAGATTTTTCTTTCCAAAGACAATGTCTTCCCCAAATAGGGAGAAAAATATTCCCCTTAAAATACTTGTTTTCCCGGACGCATTTTCACCTATTATTACGTAGGATGTGTCTGAAAAGTTTATCGTTGTATCTGTGTGAGAAAGGAAGTTTTTTAGGGAAAGGTTTCTTAATCTGAGCATCTTTTCTCCAGAAATTTAGGGTGGCTTTTTGCCACCCTATCTAAAGATTACTTTTTATCTCTTTTAGGGGCAAGAATCATAAACATATCTCTGCCTTCTTTCTTGGGCTTCCTTTCTATCTCACCTATATCTTCAACAGCTTTGTATATTTTATCAAGCTGGGCATAGCCAAGTTCAAGATGTGCCTGTTCCCTTCCTCTAAACATAATAACGACTTTTACTTTGTTTCCTTTTTCAAGGAAACGCCTTGCCTGTTTTATCCTTACATTTATGTCGTGTTCGTCGGTTCTTGGTCTTAGCTTAATCTCTTTCACTTCAATAACTTTCTGTTTCTTTTTTGCTTCCTGGGCCTTTTTCTGCTGCTGATACTTGTACTTTCCGTAGTCCATAATTCTGCAGACAGGTGGGTTTGCGTTTGGGGCAACTTCTACAAGGTCAAGTCCGTGCTCTTTAGCAAGCTGAAGAGCTTTTAAAGTTGGCATAGCACCAAGCTTCTCTCCGTCAGGTCCGATGACAAGAACCTCTTTTGCCCTTATAGCTTCATTAACCCTTGTTTTTTCTACTTTCTTACTTATGACTCCCTCCTTCAAATTTTGTTTTCTATTTCAGATTTAAGTTTGTTTATAAACTCATCAAGTTTTAATGTGCCAATATCTCCTTCTTTTTTGCTTCTTACAGAAACCGTTCCGCTTTCTGCTTCTTTCTGTCCAACAATAACCATATAAGGTATTTTCTGAGTTTCCGCTTTCCGTATTTTATAGCCTACTTTTCCACTTTCGTCGTCAAGTTTAACCCTGATTTTCTGCTCTTTTAAGATTTTATAAATTTTGTCTGCATAATCAAGATATTTATCGCTTACCGGGATTATAACAACTTGTGTTGGTGCAAGCCATAATGGAAAGAGACCTGCATAGTGTTCTATAAGAAGACCTATAAATCTTTCTATACTACCCATTATTGCTCTGTGGACAAGAACAGGTCTTTTTTTCTCTCCATCTTTATCAACATAATGGATATCAAACCTTTCAGGAAGGTTAAAATCCACCTGTATTGTAGGGCCATCCCATTTTCTTCCTATAGCGTCAAGCACTGCAATATCAATTTTTGGACCATAGAATGCTCCATCTCCTTCAACTATGTTGTAATTAAATTCTCGTTCTTTCAAAGCATCTATCAGGCTGTTTGTTGCGTGTTCCCATTGTTCATCGGTGCCTATATACTTTTCCGGTTTTGTTCCTATATTTATTACGTAATCAAGATTAAATGTGGAGAGAAGCTCCATTACATAGTCAAGAACGTGCTGAATCTCTTCTTTTAGCTGGTCAGGCCGGCAGAATATGTGCCCATCATCCTGAGTAAATCCTCTTACTCTTAGTAGTCCATGGAGAGAACCGCTTTTTTCGTATCGGTGTACTGTTCCAAACTCAAAATATCTTATCGGCAGGTCTCTGTAGGAGCGGGGTTGTGATTTATATACAAGAATATGTCCAGGGCAGTTCATCGGTTTAACTGCATACCATGTAGCTCTTTCTATCTCTTTAGGAGTTAAAGGAATTTCTTCGTTTCCGAGCCGTTCCTCTTCATCATGTTCAACTACAGGAACAAAAAACATGTTTTCTTTGTAAAAATTGTAATGCCCTGATGTTTTCCATAGGTCGGCTTTCATAAGTTGAGGTGTGTATATTCTCTGATATCCTCTCTTTCTGTGTTCCTCTTCGGTCCACTGTTCTATTGTCTGCCTTAAAATGGCTCCGTTTGGATGCCAGAACACAAGTCCCGGTCCTGCTTCATCGTGAATCGAGAAAAGGTCAAGCTGTTTTCCTAAGATTCTGTGGTCTCTCTTCTTTGCCTCTTCAAGTCTTGTAAGGTATTCTTCAAGATGGCTTTTTTTCCAGAAAGCAGTTCCGTAAATCCTTTGGAGCATTTTATTTTTTGAATCGCCCCTCCAGTAAGCACCGGCTACAGATAGGAGTTTTACCGCTTTAACAGCACCGGCATTTTCAACGTGAGGTCCTTTACATAAATCATAGAAATCATCTCCGAGCCAGTAGATTGTTATCTCTTCATCATCAGGTAGTTCTTTTATAAGTTCTGTTTTGTAAGGGTCGTTTTTAAATAGAGACAGAGCTTTTTCCCTTGAAACCACTTCTCTTTTAAACGGCTCTTTCTCCTTTATGATTTTATTCATTTCAGCTTCTATTTTCTCAAGGTCCTCTTCAGAAATTGGTTCAGTAAGGTCAAAATCGTAGTAAAAACCTTCCTCTGTTGATGGTCCTATTGCAAGTTTTACATTTTCATCTCCAAATATCCTTTTAACCGCTTTTGCAAGAATGTGAGCGGCACTGTGCCTTAGAATATGGAGGGATTCTGGGTCCTTAGATGTGAGAATTTTTAGTTTTCCATCCTTACTTATAGGAGTTAATGTATCTATTATCTCTCCGTTAAAAATTGCACCTACAGCATTTTTCTCAAGGCTTCTGGATATTGAAGCGGCAATTTCCTTTACAGTTGTGCCTTCTGTAATTTCTATAACTTTTCCGTCAGGTAGTTCTATCTTTATCATCACTCACTCCCGGTTAAAAATTACTGGTTTATTTTACGATAACCTTTTTTGTAAGGGAAATTTTCGTTTATAGGTTTTCTTTCCATTTTATCACCGTTAAAGTAATATTTGTACTTATCAGGCTTTTCTCTTTCGTAGAGAAGAATTCTTTCTGCAAGTTCTCTAAATATAGGAACAGCTATTTTACTTGCCCATAGCATATTTTTGGGGACTTTAGGTTCATCAACAGTTACTGCCATCACAAAATCGGGATTTGTTAGAGGAAAAGCACCTACAAATGTGGCTGTAATTTTGTGCCTGTTATATTTCCTTATTTTTGGGTCATATTTTATTGCTGTTCCTGTTTTTCCGCCTATGTAAAAGTTCTCAAGCTTTGTTGCTGTTCCGGTTCCCCCTTCCACTACGGTGGCAAGGATTCTTCTCATCTCATTTGAAACATAAGGTTTGATTACCTGCCTTACTCTCACAGCGGGAAACTCTTTTATCGTTTCTCCTTTGTCGTTGATAATTTTACTTATTATACGAGGTTTCATAAGGTATCCACCGTTTACAAGTGCACAGTAGGCGTTTGCAAGTTGAAGAGTATTTACCATTATGTTGTGTCCAAAAGCAAGTGTTGCAAATTCTACATTTCTCCACTTTTTGTAATTACGAAGGGGATATATAGATTCCCCGGATATTTCAATTCCAGTTTTTTCTCCAAATCCGAACGCTTTAAGATAACGGTAATATCTTTCTTTGCCAAGCATTTGGGCAACTTTTATTATACCGACGTTATCTGAGTATTTTATTATTTCCCATGCTGCAAGTGTAACATTTTCTCCTCTGAATTCGTTGTGGAACACTTTGTCATCTATTCTGTAATTTGCCGGAGCTTTTATAGGTGTCATTGGTGTGATAAGCCCTTCATTTATTGCTGCTGCAAGAACTATCGGTTTGATAACAGAACCTGGCTCATACGGAGCGTTAATATATCTTGGGTTTATTTTTGATATAAACTTCTTATCCCGTTTCTCTCCATATTTGTAAAACGGCCAGGAAGCTGCTGCTATAATGTCTCCTGTGTGAGGATTCATTAATACAACATTTATAAACCGAGGATTCCACTTTTTCCCATATTTTTCTATAGTTTTTTCAACTATGTACTGGATATTTGCATCAATTGTAAGAATTACATTGTTACCTTTTTTATAGGATGTGAAAAGAGCATCAGGGTTTGTTATATAAAGATTTCCCCTGGCATCTTTTTCTCCTGATATTATGGTTTTGTCTCCCAAAATTATCTTTTTTCTTTCAAGGTAAAGCTCAAGGCCACTTATTCCTTTACCTTCAGCATTTAGAACACCGACAACAGTTGCTCCAACGCCGTAAGGATGTTTTCTATCATACTCTGGCATTATTCCGATAAGGTCTTTAAGCTTTGGATTTTCTTCTGTAAGCTTAATGTACTGCTTATTTATTTTTTCCGCCCTTTTTCTGTAATCTCTTAATTTTCCATCAACCCCTTTTTTCAACCACGTGAATTTTCTGTTTGATGAAAGTGCTTTTTTTAACTCTGTTGTGGAGATTATGTTGCCAAATTCTTTCTGAAAAATTTTGATAAAGGTTTTTTTGTCATGTATAAAAGTAGGTCTAATGTAAAAAGAACACTCTTTTTTACTTACTGCAAGAGGTATTCCATTTCTGTCAAAAATTTCTCCCCTTTCAGACTTAAGGGTAAGTTTTCCTGTGTACTGCCTTGCCAGAAAGGAGAGATACTTTTCCTTGTCAAAATAGGAAAGGGAAAGAAGTTTTATTATGAAAATTATAACCATGCCTGTTGAGATAAAAAGAAAAGCGTTTAACCTGTCATCTTCAAAAGGCTTGAGGAATGTATAGATGTTTAGGAGCAGATTTTTAAGGAAATGGTATAACTTTCTCATTCTATGTAGTAAACCTCGTTCTCTTTAAGAATTTTCATTCTTTTTGTCATATTGTCAACAGTTTCCGGCTTAACTGTTGAGTAGTATTTAATCTGCAAATCGTTATATTCAGATTTTAGTTTTTGTATTTCATTTATCGTTTTTGCTATTTTCCTTTTTTCTGTTACACAGGCAGAGCGAAGATTTATCAGTTTGAAAACCATAAAGGTAAAGATAACAGGTGATAGAAGGATAAAAGGGATAGTGAAATATTTAGCTTTTACACTTTTCACGTTGCACCTTTGTTTTCTTTACATATATTTTTCATCTTGAAATAAGCGCCTGTAGCTCAGCTGGATAGAGCCCAGGACTCCGGATCCTGGCGTCGCGGGTTCGACTCCCGCCAGGCGCACCATCTTACTCCTTTTTAGCCTGTTCTATTATCTCTTTAGGTATGCTTATAGGGTAATCTCCATCAAAGCACGCCGTACAGTATCCGCACTCTTTCCCGCCGGCTGCTTTAAGCATCCCTTCAAGAGAAAGATAAGCAAGAGAATCTGCTTCAATATATTCTGCTATCTCTTCTATGGAGTGGTTTGATGCGATTAGCTGGTCTTTTGTTGGCGTATCTATCCCAAAATAACAGGGCCATTTAGTTGGTGGAGAGCTTATTCTCATATGAACTTCTGTTGCACCAGCTTCTTTTAGCATTCTTACTATTTTTCTGCTTGTTGTTCCTCTGACTATAGAATCATCTATAACGATTACTCTTTTCCCTTTCAAAACATCTGGAACAGGGTTAAGTTTTACTTTCACACTTATATCTCTTGTCTTTTGGGTTGGTTTTATGAACGTTCTCCCAACATAATGGTTTCTGATAAATCCAAGCTGAAATGGAATTCCACTTTCTTCTGAATAACCTATTGCAGGAACAAGTCCTGAATCTGGTACTGCAATAACAACGTCAGCTTCTACTGGATTTTCTCTTGCAAGAGTTTTTCCAAACTCTTTTCTTATGCTATAAACACTTTTTCCAAAAATGTGGCTGTCTGGACGGGAGAAATAAACAAACTCAAATATACACTGCGATTTTCTACAGTTTCTATTTTTAAAAGGATAAAGGGATTTAATGCCGGTTTCATCAACTATTACCATTTCACCAGGTTCTACATCTCTTACATATTTTGCCCCAAGCAGGTCAAGGGCGCATGTTTCAGATGCAAAGATAATGGAGTCTTCAAGTTCACCCATAACAAGGGGTCTGAATCCCCAGGGATCTCTTAAAGCTATCAGTTTATTATTGTTTAAAATCAGCAGGGAAAAAGCGCCTTCAAGTTTTGTTACAGCATCTATAATTTTTTCTTCAACAGTTCCCTTTTTGGATTTTACAATGAGATGAACAATAACCTCAGAATCTGAAGTTCCTCTGAATATGGAACCTTCATCTTCAAGCTTTTTACGGAATTTAAGAGCATTGACGATATTTCCGTTATGAGATATTGCAATGTTCCCTATTTTAGAAGATACAACTATGGGTTGAACATTATCTATTGAATCTGAAGCTCCTGATGTTGAATATCTGTTGTGTCCTATTGCTATGTTTCCTTGAAGAGAATCAAGGGCTTCTGTTGAAAACACACCTGAAACAAGCCCAAAGCCTTTATGGTAATCTATGTTTTTTCCGTTAAATACTGCAATTCCTGCACTTTCCTGTCCCCTGTGCTGAAGAGCGTAAAGCCCAAGGTAGGTGTAATAGGCAGCATGTTCACTGTTGTATATTCCGAAAACTCCACAGTACTCTTTAATTTCTTTCATATAGAAAGCCTCTCCTGAAATTCTGAATTTCAGTAGGTAATTATATAACATTCTTTTCCCCTTTTAAGATATAATTTCTTTTGAGTTTTAAAAGTTTTGTAAAGGAGAATTGGAGATGGAAAAGAGAGAGTTGCTTTATGAAGGTAAAGCAAAAGCCCTTTATACAACGGATAGTGAAAATCTGCTTGTTCAGTATTTCAAGGATGACACTACCGCTTTTGACGGTGCTAAGAAGGAGAAACTGGAAGATAAAGGGGTTATTAATTGTGCAATATCAACTAAAATTTTTGAGTTTCTTGAGAAAAACGGCATAAAAACTCACTTTGTTGAGCTTTTATCTCCGAGAGAGATGCTGGTTAAAAGATGTGAAATTATTCCTGTTGAGGTTGTGGTAAGGAATATAGCAGCTGGAAGTTTCTCAAGACGTTACGGTGTAAAAGAGGGAACCGTCTTAAAGGAACCCTTAACAGAGCTTTTTTATAAATCTGATGAGCTTCATGATCCTATGGTTTGTCCCAATCATGTTTATCTTTTTGGCTGGGCAAGCAGGGAAGAGCTTGCATTTATGATAAAGGAAGCACTTAAAATTAATGAACTTCTTAAAAACTTTTTCAACAATGTAGATATTACTCTTGTTGATTTTAAGCTTGAATTTGGAAGGTATAACGGAGAGATTATCCTTGCAGATGAGATAACGCCTGATAGCTGCAGGTTGTGGGATAAATCTACCGGTGAAGTTCTTGATAAAGATAGGTTTAGAAGGGATATGGGAAAGGTTGTTGAAAGCTATAAAGAGATTTATAGAAGAATAATGGAAAGGTACGGGGAGTAAAGTATGGAGAAAAAGCTTATCAGTAATGTTGATAAGGAGATGAAGATTGCTCTTGAGAAGTATAAGGAACCGGAAAATATAAAGAGAGTTTTATCTGGAATGAGGCCTACCGGAAAGCTTCATCTTGGTAACTATTTTGGGGCGTTAAAAGCGTGGATTAACCTTCAAGATAGAGCAGAAAGTTTCTTTTTTATTGCCGACTGGCATGCAATTACAACATCATATAATGATTTATCTAATCTTTCTGAAAATACTGTTGAGATGATGGCTGATTGGCTGTCTGCTGGTATAGACCCTGAAAAATCTACACTTTTTGTTCAATCATGGGTTAAAGAGCATGCAGAACTTTATCTGTTACTTGGTATGATTGTACCTGTAAGATGGCTTGAGAGGAATCCAACCTACAAGGAGATGATGGAAAATCTTAAAGATAGAGAGCTTGCTACTTACGGATTTTTAGGTTATCCCGTTCTTCAGGCTGCCGATATTATCATTTACAGGGCTGATGTTGTTCCTGTTGGTATAGACCAGATTCCACACCTTGAATTGACAAGAGAGATAGCACGCAGGTTTAATAATTTTTTTGGAAACATTTTCCCTGAGCCAAGACCTTTTCTTTCAGAGGCTCCCAAGCTTCCCGGTCTTGATGGTAGAAAGATGAGCAAAAGTTACGGTAACTGTATATATCTTTCCGATTCAGCAGAAGATGTGGAAAAGAAAGTCAGAGGAATGGTTACAGACCCTGCAAGGGTTAGAAAAACCGATCCTGGAAATCCAGAAATTTGCCCTGTTTTTGCATATCATAATATTTTTACAGACAGAGAGATGATTAAGGAGATAGAAGAAGGTTGCAGGAAAGGAAAGATAGGTTGTGTGCAGTGTAAAAAAATTCTTGCAGGAAACTTGAACGAGTTTCTTTCTCCTATAAGAGAAAAAAGGCAAGAGTATCTTTTAAATAGAAAGAAAATGATTGAGATATTTGAGGAAGGTAGCAGGAAGGCAAAGAAAATAGCTGCTGAAACGATGGAAATGGTAAGAGATAGTATGAATTTCCTAAAACCGGAGGATTTATGAATTTAAGAAAAATTCTTTTAAGGCTTGGACTTGCTTCGTTGCTTATCTATCTTTTTATACTGTTTGTTGCTCAGAGGTAGTGGAAGTTGAACGACGATAGATTTTTTATGGAACTTGCTATAGAAGAGGCTTATAAGGGAAAGGGTAAGACCCTTCCTAATCCTGCTGTTGGAGCGGTAGTTGTAAAGAATGGGAAAGTTGTGGCTTCTGGTTTCCACGAAAAGTATGGAGGACCGCATGCTGAAGCTGTAGCTATTGAAAGAGCGGGAGAAGATGCAAAAGGGGCGACTCTATATGTTACTCTGGAGCCTTGCAACCATTACGGAAAAACTCCTCCATGCACTGAAAAGATTATAAGTGCCGGAATAGAAAGGGTTATTGTTGGATTAAGAGACCCAAACCCTGTTGCAACAGGTGGAGTAGAGAGATTAAAGGAAGCAGGTATAAAGGTTTCTTTTTCGGTTTGTGAAAAGGAGTGTTTTGAACTTATAGATGATTTTTACACAATTTTAAAGACAGATAGAGCTTTCTGCTCTTTAAAGCTTGCTTCAACTCTTGACGGAAAAATTGCAAGAAAAGACGGAAGTTCAAAGTGGATAACAGGTGAGAAAGCAAGAAGACTTGTTCACAGGTTAAGAAGTTTTCATCATGGAGTTATGGTAGGGATTAGCACTGTTTTGAAAGATGATCCCCTTCTGAATGTTCGTTATATTTCTTCTGACAGACAGCCAAAAGCTATAGTTGTTGATGGGAAACTTAAGATTCCTGTTCACTCAAAGCTTGTAAAGGAACGAGCACAGGATTTAATCGTTATAACCTCTCAAGAATCTCTTCTTTCCTATAAAAGCGGTATTTTAAAGGATTTTGGAGTTACGTTGCTTCCTGTATATGATAGAGGTGGTGTACTTGACCTTGAGGAAGCTCTTATAAAGCTTCGTAAAGAGCTTGGTATATATAGTGTTATGTGTGAAGGTGGAAGTATTTTATCTGCTGCTCTTATTGATGTTGATTTGGTGGACAAATTTTATTTTTTCTATGCTCCTAAGCTTTTTGGAGAAGGTGTGGATATGTTGAGAGGGTTTTCTTTTGAGAAGAGTGTTTCTGTATTTTCTGTAGAGGCTGTTGGAGAGGATTTTCTTGTAAAAGGATATTCTGAAAACTTAAAAAGGTTTCTTAGATGAAAAAAAGACTCTTTGTTGCTACGATGGTATCTCTTCCATCAGAAGAGATTTCTTTTATCAAAAGGGAAATAATTTCTTTAGGTATAGAAGGAAAATGGGTTGAGGAGAATAACCTTCACTTTACTTACAGATTTCTTGGTGATGTTTCTGTGCTTTTTATACCACAGATAGAAAGGGAATTTAAAGAGAAGATTTCTTTGATAGAGAAAAGAAAAGTTGAACTTAAAGGTATAGGAGTTTTTCCAGATGTAAAAACAGCAAGGGTTTTATGGGTTGGCGTGGAAGGTGATTTAACCGATATAAAATCGGCGGTGGATGAGCTTCTTGAACCTTTTGGCTTTGAAAAAGAGAGGAGGGTTTTTAAACCTCATGTTACTTTGATGAGAATAAAGAAGCTTCGTCACAGAACAAAATTTTCCTATTTTCTGTCAAAAATGAGAGAAAAGAAATTTTTGAGTATGGAAGTGAAGCAAGTTTCTTTAATAGAAAGCGTTTTGACATCAAAAGGGCCTTTATATAAACCGTTAAAGGTGGTGGATTTAAGATGAATTATGAACTTCTTGTTCCTCCCGTTGTAGGTGGTGTAATCGGTTACTTTACAAACTATGTGGCTATAAAGATGCTCTTTCGTCCCAAAAAGCCCTACTATTTTTTTGGGAAGAGAATACCCTTTACTCCGGGACTTATTCCATCAAAGAGAGAAAAACTTGCTTTTTCAATAGCTAAGGTGGTAAAAGAGAATCTTTTAACTGAAGATACGCTCAGGAAAAGGCTAAATGAAGAGAAGATAAAGAAAAGTATAGAATCTCTTGTGGATAGGGGGTTAGCCGATATACTTTTTTCTCTTGATGGTTATGTTGAACAGTTTGTGGTTTCAATATCTGATAAAAGGTTGTTTGAACTGTTCAGTGTTGTTGATGTGGAAAAATGGGTAGGTCAGCTTATAGATTATCTAACAGAAGATGGTAGAACACTTGGGAGTATTCTTCCTGAAAATGCCAAAAAGCAGATAGGAAAATTTGCCGATTTTATTGTGGAGAAAATTATTGATATTGGTAAAGACAGAATTGACTCTGAAGAGTTCAGAGAGTTTCTTGTGGGGAAGATTTTAAATTTTCTTGAGGGTTCAGGCAGGATTCCAGATGTGGTTATTTTCAGAAAACCTGTTTTTGCAATAGCAGAAGCTGTAGCTGAGAGAATTATAAAAGTTTTAAGAGATACTCTTGAAAGTAGAAGTTTTGAGAAGAGTTTGAAGGAGCATCTGCGGAAATTCTTTGAGAGCTTAAATGATAGGGAAATTAAAGAGCTGCTTGAAAATGCAGGAGTTGAAAAAGATGAGGCAGTTAAAAAAATAACAGCTTTTATTTATGAAAATTTTGATGTTTCTCTTGGCAGAAGCAGTTTTGTAAAGCGTAAAGTTTATAGAGTGTTTGTAGAGTGGATAAGGGTTCTGGTTGAGAAAAATCGTGAGTTTATAGTAAAAACGCTCTCAGAAAATTTACTGGTTGTTATAGAGAAAGAGTTGCCTGTAATAATGGAGTCTATTGATATTGAAAACCTTGTTGTTGAAAAGGTAAATTCTCTTCCTATTGAGGAAGTGGAAGGGATAATACTTAAATTGATAGATGAAGAATTAAAATATATAACACTTTTAGGTGGAGTTTTGGGCTTTATAATAGGAGCTTTCCAGGATATTTTGTTTTTTATGTAAATTTCCTTTAAAATATCTCCTGCTTTAAATCAGATTTGTGGGAAGAAATGAGTTTTATTTTGAGAAAACCTGAATTTCACTTAAAAAGAATTTCGAAATCGGGAATATTGATATTGCTTCTTGTTAGTTTCTCTTTTATTGTTCTTGCTGGCTTTACTTACATTTCTTTCCTTGTAAAGAGATATTACAAAGGTGATACGCTTATTGTAAATAAGATGGGACAGGTTAGAGGGTCTATCCAGAGATATTCAAAGCTTAAACTGTTCTGTGAAGATTTCAAAGAACCTGAACTTTGCTCAAGACTTAAAGAGGTGGAGCTTTTTGTTAATAGTACTTTGGAATTTATAAAAGATTTTTATCTTAAGAATCCAGAGTTTTCTGATATTAAAAAAGAAGTCAAGGTTATGGATACGTTTTATGAATTGGAGAAAAAGTGGAAAATTCTGCAAAACCTGAAAGATAAAAAGAAACTTGTAAAAGAGAGTGAAAATGCCTGGCATATAGCAGATGTTTTGACAGGTAAAGCACAAAAGATTTCTGAAATCAAGGAGGAAAAACTTTCTTTTGTTATTGATTCCATTAGAAATGTTATTCTCCTTTTTGTTATTTTCCTAATATTAACGGTTTATTTTTTGATAACTAAAGGTAGGGGGTGAGCACATTCTCCCCACCCTTTTCCAATACCCCCAGCCTATTAGCCACCACAAAAACATCCTCAAGCAGCACAACAGGGAAACAAGCAACATTAAGATTAAACAAACAATCCCACTTACTCTTTAAAACCTCAAAAGGCGTTCTCCCATTCATACC
>NZ_FZOB01000019.1 GCF_900188395.1 Desulfurobacterium atlanticum
CGTGGTATAGGTTTATATTTAGCTGCATGGTTGTCCTCCTGGTAGTGGTTTTGGTTTTCTGAAAATTTGAATGTTTAGTGCTCTTAATATTTTAATTACCAGGTGGGCAGCCTTTTTCCTTTGGTGTGGGTAGGGAGTATGTGTATACCTATGCAGGCAACAGCACTTTTTTATACTTGACCCATCTGAAATAATCATTTATAAATAAAGTTTACGGTTATGAGAAGGGTGATGAGATTTTCTCTCTAATAAAAGCTGAAATTGAAAACTTTTTCTCTGATAAGCTGAATAAGGCGGCAGTTTTTAAATGTCAGCAGGGGGTTATTTGCACTGTTGTTGAGCAGGGATTATGTAGGAGAGAAGATTATGAAAAGATTTTTTTGAGAATTAAAGAAAAGGTAAAAAGTCTTTCAAAGTTTTCCCCTGTTACTGTCGATGTTGCAGGATTTGTTGTAAGTATTTCTTCTTTAGAGAAGTTGAAGGTAGAAGATCTAAAAGATATTCTGAGAGGTTTGAATAGAGAGAGTAAGAAAAATGCTGAAAAACTTTTATTCTTGGAAGTAAGAGAAGGGTTTAAAAACTTTGAGTTTTTTAAAGATATGTCTGAAGAGATAAGAAGAAAGATAGAAACTGGCAACTTTAAACTGGCTATTCAAGGTATCTTTGATGTTCAAACAGGAAAACCTGTGCACTATGAAGTTTTACTTAGATTTGTAGATAATGATGGAAACATTGTTCCAGCTTACAAGTTTATAGATTACATATATGAGTTCAGGTTAATCCATCTACTTGACGTTGCTGTTTTAAAGAAAATACTTGAAAATTCAGGTGTTTTCACTTCTAAAAGTATATATGTGAATATCAGTCCTGTTACGTTTAAACTTTCATCATCTCTTTCAGAAGTAGAAAGGCTGGTTGAGGATATAAGATCCAACGGTATAAATATAGGTTTTGAAATAACAGAGCAGGCTATTGTTGAAGATATAGACCTTATAGTGAACGTTATGAGAGGAAGAGATATACCTGTGGGGATTGATGATTTTGGTACCGGTTATGTTTCCTTTTCTAAGTTTATAGACTTTGTAGAGGCTATAGATGTTGAGATACTAAAAGTTGATGGAAGTTATGTTAAAAAGCTTGTAAAGGAAAATTCCTCAGATAAAGCAGAGAAAGTTATTAGGGCTATTATAAGTATGTCCCGATCGCTTGGAATAAAGACAGTTGCAGGGTTTGTTGAAAATAAAGAGATTTTAGAAAAAATAAAACAGCTTAAGGTTGATTATGGGCAGGGATATCTGTTTATGAAACCTAAAGTGGTGGTTTAGCTTATTTAAATATTGTTATTTCCTTTTCAACCACGATATATCTCTTTCCGCCAAGCCTGCCGACGATCCCTTTTTGAGTTTTTAGAATCTCTTCATCATAATGGATAAATACCACTTCTCCGATTACAACAGACATGGGAGTTGCTCCAAGCTCAATAATCTCTTTAACTTTACATTCAAGAGCTGCTGGGACTCCTTTAACTATAGGTGGAGATACGGTTTCAGATGGCACTGTTTCTATTTGGAGCTTTTCTATCTCACTTTCTTCAGGTGGAAAATCTTTTCCCGATTCAACCATAGATTCAAAAAACTTTTTACTGATTACGTTTATTACAAACTCTCCTGTTCTTTTAATATTTCTAATAGTATCTTTATCCGAGCCGTCCTTCCTTTTACCTATAGATACAAAGAGCAAAGGCGGTTTTGTGGTTATTGCGTTGTAAAAACTAAAAGGGGCAAGGTTGACAGAGCCGTTTTCGTTTAATGTTGTTATCCATGCAATAGGCCTTGGAGCAACAGTGTTGAAAATCAGTTTTGAAATCAGTGATTGGTCTGCTGATTTAACATCTGCTTTTTTCATCTTCATCTCCACTGTTTCATTGCCTTTTGAGCTTCTCTTTCAAGGTCTCTTCTTTTTATAGTTTCCCTTTTATCATAAAGCTTTTTACCTTTTGCAAGTGCTATTTCCACTTTGGCCTTTCCTCTTTTGTTAAAGTAGATTCGTAATGGAATTATTGTTAAACCTTTTTCCTGAGATTTACCAAGAAGCCTTTTAATCTCTTTTTTGTGCAGGAGCAGTTTCCTTCTTCTTGTTGGTTCATGATTGAAAAGGTTTCCGTGAGAGTAGGGAGCAATATAAGCGTTAAAAAGGTAAGCTTCGTCGTTCTCTATCCTTACAAAAGAGTCACGAAGGTTTGCTTTTCCTTCTCTTAACGATTTAACTTCAGTACCTTTAAGCTCAATACCTGCCTCATACTTTTCAAGTATCTCGTAATCAAAGAACGCTTTTTTGTTCTTTATCTCTGGAGTTCTTCCGGACATGATAGTATTACTCTCCTCTTTTCTCGGTCTATCTTTTCTACTGTAAATGTGTACTCTTTGTGTTCTTTTAAATGTTTATTTTTAAGATAATCTGCAGGGATAAATCCTGCTATATCGTGTGGTAGTTCAATAAATATACCTTTTGAGGAGAGCTTAGCAACCTTTCCTTTAAGTTTTTCCCCTTCTTTAATAATTGATTCAATCTTTTCCCACGGGTCAGGATGGATTCTTTTTATGGAAAGAAATAACCTTTCCTTTTCTTTATCTATCTTTATAATTTTCACTTTTATCTTTTTCCCTATTGATGTAATTTCAAAAGGTGTTTTAAGGCCAGACCAGGAGATATCACTTTTGTGAACAAGACCGTCAACACCTTTAACATCAACAAATATTCCAAAATCAACAATATTTTTTACTCTACCTTCTACAACTTCTCCTTCTTTCAAGCTTCCCAGAATCTCTTTTCTTTTTTTCTTTCTTTCTTCTTCAATTAGCTGTCTTCGTGATATTACGATGCTCTGTCTTTTTCTGTCTATGGATAAAACTTTAGCCTTTATCTTTTTATCAAGCCAATCGTCCGGCCGTGTTACCGGGATTATGTCAACCTGAGAAAGGGGCAAAAAGGTGTATATGCCGCTTCCTATGTCAACTTTATAACCGCCTCTTACTTTTTGTCTGATTATTCCTTCCACTATCTTTTCTTTTTCAAGGCGGTTGGCGGTTTCTTCCCACTTTTTCAGTGTTCTGACAGTTGATATGGATAAGATGGCATAACCGTCTTCAGTTTCCGGCTCAACTATGGAAACTTCTACCTTATCCCCAATTTCTGGCAGAGTTTCAAACTCTTCTATTGGAACAACTCCTTCACTTTTTCCCCCGTAATCCACAAACACATCTTTTCCGTTTATTTTTATTACGGTACCCTCTATTATCTTTTTCTTTCCCTTTCTTTTTTTAAAGTATTCATCAAGTAGTTTTGCAAAGTCCTCTTTCAACAGTTTCTCCCCCTTTTAAAATAGTTTTGATACGTTCTATAACCTCCTCTATTATCCACTGGGGTGTTGAAGCCCCTGCAGTTATTCCTATTTTTTCTATGTTTTTAAACCAGGATTCATCTATCTCTTCAGCTGATTCAATGTGGAAAGAGTTTCTGTTTAATTTTTTTGAAATGGCGTAAAGTTTACCTGTGTTTGAACTGTTTTTCCCTCCTATTACTATCATCATGTCTACCTGCTGGGCTAATTTTCTTGTCTCTTCCTGCCTTACTTTTGTTGCTTTGCAGATGGTGTTAAAAAGTTTCATTTCTTTGATTTCTTTTGATAGGGAAGCGACAAATTTTGATAGAAGTTCGGAATTTAAAGTTGTTTGACAGACAATTCCAAGTTTTTGAAACGGAGGTAGTTTTTCTATGTCGTTTTCGTTTTCTACGATTACAGGGTCTTTTACATGTCCTGCTATGCCTATCACTTCAGGATGAGAGCTGTTTCCAAGAATACATACAGGATAACCTTCCTTTTCAAGGGATATGGCTTTTTCTTGAATTGCTTTAACAAACGGACAGGTGGCATCAACAATGAAAATTCCTTTTTCTTTTAATTTTTTAATTATATCTGGAGGAACTCCATGAGAGCGTATAATAACTGTGGAGTTTTTCGGGATTTCGTTTATGGAGTCAATTTTCTTTATACCAAGAGTTTCAAGCCTTTTAATCTCCTGAGGATTGTGGATAAGTTCACCAAGAGAGTAAACAGTGCCGTTTTTTTTTGCTGCAGCAATTGCCATGTTAACGGCTCTTTTAACACCCCAGCAAAAACCTGCACTTTTAGCAACTATTATTTTCAACCTGAAGCTCCTTTATCTTTTCCATAATTATCCTGGAAGCTTTTTCATAGTTTTCTTTTGTATCTTCCAATTCTATCGTAAACGGTTTTCCGAACTTTATTTTAACATGAGCCATTCTGGGAAATTTAGCTCCCTTAGGAAGCAGATCTTCACTTCCATCTATTAAGCATGGGATGAGAGGGACATTTGCTTTTACAGCTATCATTCCTGCACCTATCTTGGGTTTTAGAAATTTCCCTTTTTGTGCTCTTGTCCCTTCAGGAAAGAGACAGAGCAGCTCCCCTTTTTTTAAAACTGTTAGGGCGGTTTTAATCGCTTTCAGGTCAAATTTTCCCCTTCTGACAGGGAATCCATTTCCCCAGTGTTTAATTAGTGTTGAGATAAAAGGCGTTTCAAAAAGCTCCGCTTTAGCCATAAAAAATACCGGCCTTTTCATCACAGCATAAGCTACAAGTGGAGGGTCCATAAAACTTCTGTGGTTTGATACAAGAAGCACGGGTCCTTTTAGAGGAATATTATTCCTCCCTTCCACTTCTAAGTGTGCAAGCTTTGCTATAGCAGCACCAGCTGTTTTTAGCCATATATAGTAAGCTTTTTTTCTTTTAAGCCAGGGATAGGTTTTTGTTATCGGTTCCATTGTGCTCCTTGTTATCAGAAGTCAAGATTCACTCCAGCAAAATAGGAGGTGGCTTTGTCCATAGTTAAGTTTTTGGATATTAGGAATTCAAAGGATAATCCAGGAGCAACAGTTAAATCAAAACCTCCTTTGACCCTCATTACAACATAGTTTTCAATAGTATCTCTGAACCAGTCTCCTGTATCGCTGAACTTTTTTATATCTGGGAAGTTATCTGTTCTTAAACCTATTCCTGGAGCTACTCCGAAAAACGGTACCAGTGTGAAATTATTCCCAACAGCCAAGATTTCTCTATTTGCACCTATGTATGGAAATTGAAGGAGAAAGTTATATGTGAAATCTATTTTTCTTATGCCGTCACTGTAAAATTTTTCCCATCCAAAAAGAAAGCTGTATCCGTGGCGAAGGTAGTTTTTATAAGTTAGAACGCCTATTTCAATATTTTTACAGTTATCAAAGCTTTCTTTTTCACTTGAAGAGTAGCCTATGTTTACAAAAACTTTTCTTCCAGATATGAAGCTTCTATTTAATGCCGAGAGCGTTCCGTATCCAGCAAGAGCTGTTTGTGAAAGAAAGGAGAAAGCCAAGCCAACTAAAAATATGAACTTTTTCATTCTTTACCTCTTATAGGTGAAGTTTTTATAATCAATTTTATCAAATTGTGAAGGAGGTGGGTGATGGATTGTCCATTCTGCAAAATGGGGGAGCTGAAAATTGTTATGGAGAATGATTTAAGTTTTGCTATATTTGATAAATATCCTGTAAATCCCGGGCATATGCTTATTATTCCGAAAAGACATGTAAGTAGTTGGTTTGATACAACGTGGGAGGAAAAGAAGGCTATATGTGAGCTTCTTGATGAAGCAAAAGCTTTTATTGACAGAGAGTTTTCTCCAGATGGTTATAATATCGGTATTAATGTTGGAGAAGCAGCAGGACAGACAATTTTTCATCTTCATGTTCACCTTATACCAAGGTATAAAGGGGATATTGATGATCCTATGGGCGGAGTTAGAGGTGTTATTCCTGAAAAGAGAGTTTATAAGAGGTGATTATGAAAGTAAGTGTAATCCAGTTTAACACAGAAGCGGGAGAGTTTAATAGAAACTGGAACAGATCGTTGACTTTTTTAAATTTTTGCGACGATAACTCCATTGTTGTTTTTCCCGAGGTTTTTTCAACAGAATTTGCTTACGACTGTATGGATGAGGCTGCAAAGTTTGGATTAACAGTTCTGGACTTTTTGATTAAACTTTCTGAAAGTTCAGGTTCTGTGTTTGTTTTTACAGTTATAGAGAAAGGTTTAAACGGTTTTTATAACGTTGTTAAAGTGATTGATTGTGGGAAGGAAGTTCTTTCAAGACCTAAGATAAAACTCTTTAAACCTTTTGAAGAGGATAAGTACTTTAAGTCCGGGAAGTTTCCGGATGATCTTAAAGTTGTGGAGACCAGCAAGGGGATAATTGCTCCTTTGATTTGCTTTGAGTTAAGATTTTCGGAATTTTTTCTTCATTTTCTTAAAGAAAATGTTCAGATTGTTACCATTTCTGCTCAGTGGGGAAGGGCAAGAAAAAAGCACTGGGAAATACTTCTTCGTGCAAGAGCTATAGAGAATCAAGTTTTTGTTGTTGGCGCAAACGGGACAGGTGATATGGCCGGTTCTTCTGCAATAATAGACCCGTGGGGAAGGGTTCTTGGAGATATGGGAGACGGAGAGGGTGTTATTTCAGCTGATATTTCCCTTTCTGTTATTGAGCAGGTAAGGAGAAAGCTTCCTATGGAGAGGTGAATTATGGGGGTTTTTGATTTAAAAGATAAGGTGATAGAAAAGGCAATTTTGAATATAGGGAAGGAAAATCTTGGTCTAAGAAAAAATGAGCGGTTGCTTGTGCTTTCAGACTGGCATAAAACAAAAATAGGTGAGTGGCTTTTTAATGGTTTGAAGAATATGGTTAAAGAGGCTTTACATTTCTCCTATAAACCCACCATAAGGCATGGGATTGAACCGCCTGAGACTGTATGGATGGCTGCTTTTGGTGCTTCTGCTGTTCAGGCTTTAAAGGAAGAGGGTTTATTTAAAAAGATTTTGGATAAAGAGATCGGTAAACTGGAGGAGGAACGGATTTTCTCAATCTTAAAAGGAGAAGTGGCAAATGCGCCTGATGTTGTTTTGGCTGTTAACAGGTTTTCCATAAGTCATACCTTCTTTAGAAAGCTGTGCACCGATATTTTTGGTATCAGGTTTGTCAGTATGCCACTTTTTGAGCCGTTTATGTTTTACACTTCAATGCAGGCAGATTGGGAGAAGGTAGAGGAAAGAAGTTTAAAGATTGCACAAATCTTAACAGAAGGAGAAAAAGTTTGTGTTGTCTCTTCAGATGGTACAAATATTTCTTTTGATATTTCAAGCAGGAAAGGAGTAGCAGATACTGGTAGGTTTTTAAGTCCCGGGTGTTTTGGGAATCTGCCAGCAGGAGAGGCTTTTATAGCTCCTGTTGAAGAAAAAGCAGAAGGAGTCTTTGCTACACACTGGGCACCTGATAGAAGACTTAAGGAGCCTGTTAAGTTTTTTGTTAAGAAGGGAAAGGTTGTTAATATTTCAGGAGAAAAAGAGTTTTGTAGTTATATGGAAAGGGTTTTTATGGAAGATGAAAGGCACAGAAATGTTGCTGAACTTGGAATAGGAACTAATGACAAAGCTGTCAGATTTGATAACATTCTTGAAGGGGAGAAGATTCTGGGGACTTGCCATATTGCTGTTGGTGATAACAGTGCCTTTGGTGGCAGGGTAAGGGCAAAAGTGCATATAGATTTTATTGTGGAGAAGCCGACCCTGATTGTTTATAGAGGAAATGAAAAGGTGAAGATTATAAAAGAGGGAAAATTGGTTGTATAGGTGGATTGATATGGAGCGGGCGACGGGATTCGAACCCGCGACCCTCAGCTTGGAAGGCTGATGCTCTAGCCAGCTGAGCTACGCCCGCATCATGGTGGAGGGGGCAGGATTCGAACCTGCGTAGGCGTCAGCCGGTGGATTTACAGTCCACTGCCTTTGACCGCTCGGCCACCCCTCCGTTAGGGGTCAAATGGTGCCGGCTGAGGGAGTCGAACCCCCGACCTGGTGATTACAAGTCACCCGCTCTAGCCAACTGAGCTAAGCCGGCACTTTCAAATCTTGCGAGAGAATAATATAAGCTTTCTTTCCTATATGTCAATAAATTTTGAGGAAAAATCCCTGCATAGGTATACACATACTCCCCACCCACACCAAAGGAAAAAGGCTGCCCACCTGGTAATTAAAATATTAAGAGCACTAAACATTCAAATTTTCAGAAAACCAAAACCACTACCAGGAGGACAACCATGCAGCTAAATATAAACCTATACCACG
>NZ_FZOB01000020.1 GCF_900188395.1 Desulfurobacterium atlanticum
CGTGGTATAGGTTTATATTTAGCTGCATGGTTGTCCTCCTGGTAGTGGTTTTGGTTTTCTGAAAATTTGAATGTTTAGTGCTCTTAATATTTTAACTACCAGGTGGGCAGCCTTTTTCCTTTGGTGTGGGTGGGGAGTATGTGTATACCTATGCAGGGTAAATTTCTTTTTTATCGTTGACACAAGGGGTGGAAAAGTTTATATTTCCTTCTACACGGTTGCCGAGGTAGCTCAGTCGGTAGAGCAGAGGACTGAAAATCCTCGTGTCGGCGGTTCGATTCCGCCCCTCGGCACCATTTTTATTTTACCCTCCTGAAAATTTAAAATTCATCTATCTAAAAACATCTGCCCGGGTGGCGGAATAGGCAGACGCACGGGACTTAAAATCCCGGGGCCGCAAGGCCGTGCGGGTTCGATTCCCGCCCCGGGCACCATAATGCGTTTCTGTTAAATTTTCCTTAAATTTTTTGTTATAATAAATCAGCGAAACCAATTAGGGGGGTGTTATAATGAGAAGAGAAGAGAAGAGAAGAGAAAAGAAAAGAAAAGAAAAAGTGAAATAGTAAATCTTATTAAAACAAGATCTATTAAGAAAGTTTTTCTTTTATTTTCTGGGGGTAAAGATGCTTCCGTGATGGCAGATGTAGTTTGTAGTGTTATGAATTTTCTTCCTTCAAACGTAGAAGTCTCTACTTTAACAGTTAAATTTCCAAAAATGATATATGACCCGGATAATATAAATGAAAGAAAGAGAATAGAGGAAGTTTTATCTTTCTGGAAAAATATGGGTTTTTCTCATTTGTGGTTAGAATCGGAAGAGTTTGATGATTCTTTATTTGAACAATATCCTTTGACTCCGTGTGTGGCCTGTGAAATTGTTAAATCTAAAGTTTTGTTTAACTTTATTAATTCATGCGAGGATACTGCTTTTTTAATCTCACATACGCTTGATGATGTTTTTGGCTATTTAATAGAAAGTCTTTTTCTTATCATACCTTATGAAAGGTGGGATATTTTAGAAAAAGAAAACTATTCTTTGTTTGAGAGAGTTGCACAGTTGCAGAAAAGAGTTTATAAGTATTTTGCTTATAGATCATGGAGGAGAAAAAACGTATTTATATATAAACCTATTTTAGATTTGTCAGAGTCTGAAATTACTAAAATTATAAAAATCAGGAAGTTTCCTTTGATAGAAGAAAGTTGTCCTTTAAAAGCCGGGAGTAATTTTGTAATGTTTAAACGTTTTATTCATAGAGCTGTAGATTGGTTGAGAAAGAGATATGCTGATGATAGGTTGATATTTGAGAACTACGAATCTGTTATTGAATTTTTCAGGAAGAAAAGTTTATTGATTCCAAAGCACATTATAGAAAACATGGAAATTAGGAGTGGCATATGAAACCGGCTGTACTTTTTTGGTCTAAAACAGGAAACACAAGGAAATTTGCAAATATTATAAGTGATTTATTGTTGGAATTTAAAATAGAAGATTTTTTGGTTGCAGAAATTAGAGAAGATTTTACTTTCAATCCTTTAGATTATGATATTGTTTTTCTTGGCTCCCCGGTTTATAGGTTTTTACCACCGAGGGAAGTAATTTCTTTCGTTGATTTTAATATGGATAAATTTAGACGTTTTCGTTCTCTTAGATCTCCAAAAGTGCCTTTTAAATTCGGTGTTACGTTTTGTACCTACTCTGGCATTCATACCGGAGTAAAAGAAGCGATACCGGCTTTGAAATATTTGTCTCAATTTCTTGAACATTTTGGATTTTTAGTTGTGGAGGAGATGGCTTTACTTTCAAAATTCAGTAATTGGCAGGAGGCAAATATCAAAGGCAAGTGTGGAGATATAAGAGATATGCCTGATAATAGGATTATCAGGAATTTTTATAATGATATCAAAGACTGGTTTATTTATTTTAAGGAGGTTTTAAGATGGAAGTCTTGTTAGGATTAGAAAAATATATTCCAGTTTCTGTATGCGTTCCCTTGATTAAAACAGCGGATGATTTGATTTTTTTGTTAGAAAAAAGAAGTTCCAATGTGAAACATTCAAGAGAAATTTCTTTTCCAGGAGGATTTATAGAAAAAGGAGAATCACCTGAAAAAGCTGCCAGAAGGGAATTAAAAGAAGAGGTATTAATTTCTTCGGAGAAAATAGAGAAATTTTTAAAATTGGGGATTCTAATTTCTCCACTGGGATATTTAATACACATTTTTATTTCTATTCTTAACATAAGCAGGAATGACTTAAGTGTTTTTAATAAAAGAGAAGTTGATAACCTTATTCTTATACCAATGAAAGAGATTATGATGATGAAACCTGAAATGTATTATGTAAAGTTAAAAATTTTCCCTTATGATGAACTGGAAAATGGTAAGAAAAATTGGTTATTGCCTGTTGAAAAATTAAAATTAGGCAGCAGGTATTTAAAACCCTGGGGAGGAAAATCTTATAGAGTTATAGTATATAATTATAACGGTGAACCAATATGGGGAATTACTGGAGAAATTATTTATGAGATTGTTAAAATGTTTAAAAAAGGATATTTAAATTTCTTAAATTGAAAAATGTTTATAGCAAAATTAATAAAGTATTTTGGTATGGCAAATCAATTAGCCTAAAATATTTAAATTTATTGAAATTAAATGTAAATTATCTGTTCCTGTGAAGGAGGATATTTCTTGACCTTTTCATATCCGCCGCCGGTGATGTGGATTAGAATCTTTTCATCTGGGTTTAATTCATTGTTTTCTATTGCTTTTAAAACGCTTGCGATTGTTACTCCTGCTGAGTAATCTATCTCTTCTTCAAGGAACGATTCAAAAGCACTTTTAGCTTTCAAAAGTTCCTCATTTGTTATCCCGTAAATTTTTCCACTGGTTTCTTTTATAAGGTTTGAAAGAAGTTCTATATTTGTTCTTGCGTTGCTTAAAACTTTCGCAAGGATCTTTTCTGCAAGTTCTGGGGGTGGTAGTGGTTCACCTTTAATGGCAGAAAGGACAGGTGCATAAGGCAGATTCTGAGAAAGGTATAGTTTTGGCAGTTTTCTATTCAGAGATTTTGCTGTTTTGTAAATGCTTAAAGGTCCAACACCACCAGAAACAGCCTGAAAGTAAACATCAAACTCTGGTAATCTTCTAAAAAGTCTGTAAAGTCCTTTTATTCTCCATTCGTTGTTTAAACCACCTTCATGTTCATACCTTTCAGGATTTTCCTTAACAAGTTTCTTTGAAAAGTCTATGGCATCGTTATATTCACCTTTAACTGCGTATATAGTTACGCTTTTGGATGGTTTTACAGGAATTTTCAGATTTTCAAGGGCGTATTCTGGAAGCACAATAGTTAAAGGTCTTTTAAGAACAGATGCTTTGTAAAAGAAAGCTCTTGCAACATTTCCTGCAGAAACGACTACAAGCTCTTTACTTTTGCGAAAATGAAGTGTAAGTCCTGTTATGTAATCTTTAAAAGAGCCTGTGGGGCATTTTGCCTTAAACTTTTCAAAGTATCCTGAAAGAAGAATTGTTATATTTTTTCTTCCGAAAAATTCTTCAATAAATGGGTGTCCTTTTAAAAGTGAGGAGAAAAGAATCGACTGAATGGTCATAAAGCCTCCAGATTTAGCAGGAAAGATTTTTGCATATAGCTTCTGTTTTCTCTATCAAAGATGGACATAGAGATGTTTTTCTTATTTTACATCCGCCGCAAATCTCTTTGTATTTACAATTTACACACTCTTTGAAATAGTTTCTGTCAGCGTATATCTTTGCCATTTCACTTTCAAAGATTTTATCAAGGGAAGTTTTTTGCAGATTTCCTATCGATTTTTGTATAAGCGGGCAGGGGTAAACGTTTCCTTCACTTGTCACGTAAACAAAATCTTTCACTGCCCTGCATCCGGGGAATACCTTATAATAGTATGGAGGAACAAATAAACCTTTCTCTTCCATCTTTTTTAGAACAGCCCAGTAGTGGGGAACAGTGGTTGTGCACAGGGCAAGGTCTTTGTATTTGCACTGAAGTTCATATATAGTTTTAAGGGATTCTGCTATTTCGTCTGTTTCCATCTCTGCATGGGGAAGTTCCTTTTCACCTCTTCCCATCTCAACATAGTGGAAGATTATAAGTATATCTGCACCTAATTTGTGACTTAATTCAACAATGTATGGAAGGTCATTATAGTTATATTTTGAAAGGCAGGTTGTAATTCTAAGAGGGATATCGTGCTTTCTAACAAGCTCCGCTCCTTTAACTGTTAGGTCAAAACTTCCTTTACCTCTTAAAAAGTCGTGGTTTTCTCTTTTTCCATCTATTGCCACTATGATGTCGTCAACTCCGTAATCTTTGAATTTCTTTATCAGATCGTTAGTAAGGTAAGTTCCGTTTGTTGGCAGAGAAACGTAAAATCCAAGTTCCTTTGCATACTTAAATATGTCCCAGAAATCCGGGTGCATTGTTGCTTCGCCACCTGTTAAGGTTACTTTCTTTCCTGAAGAACACAGTCCATACTTTGAAAGGTTAAGTTCCTTATACTGGTCTAAAATACCCTTCCAGAAGAAACCTGGAAGGGCATTTTTATCTATATTGGTAATGTAGTGGCAGTATTTACATTTAAGATTGCAGGCTTTTGTTATGGAAAGTTTAAGGTCATACATTTATTACTCCTTAATGTTCTTTATAGGACACATAATATCTTCACCTAAGAAACTACCTGTTTTTGCGTAGGCTCTTGCTCTGCATCCGCCACATTCTTGTTTAAATTCACACTCTCCGCATATACCGCCAAGTTCTGGTTCATAGCCATGTTCTTTCCTGAAAGCTTCTTTCAGCTCTTCAAGTTTTGCAGGATTTTTAACTTCGTCAAAACCGTAAATATCAGGGTTAAAACCTCTTGCAAGTTTTATGGCTTTAAAGTCTGGTGTTTCTATCGCAATTTTGCTTAATTTCTTTTCTCTAATGTTTCCAACTTTCATCGTAACGTATGCACATGGCCACACATCACCGTTTGGAAGGATGTGAAATCTTGTTATACCTGCAGGGCACCCTATCGGTTTTACTCTTGGAAATACGTTTATCTTTCCTTCTTTGTATTCTTCTGTCATTTTCTCTTTAAGCCATAGGGTATAGCAGGGGGAACAGATAGGTTTTAGCCATACATTTGTTGTTTTCTGCCTTTCGTAGATATATTCAAATACTTCCTGTGCTTCTTCAGGTGTTAGGTCTGGTAAATCTTTTCCCCTTCCTGTGGTTATCAGAAAAACAAAGTAAATTCTGTATGTCCCAAGTTCTTCAGCAAGGTCTATTATCGCCGGGATTTCATCTTTGTTAAGTTTTGAAACTGTGGTGTGAAACTGGAATCTTAATCCCATTTTTTTTGCAAGCTTTAAATTTTTATAGACTTCGTCAAAACATCCTTTAAGGCCTCTTATTTCGTCGTGCTTTTCACCAACACCATCTATTGAAACGCCGACTCTCCACATTCCTGCATCAAGGAGTTTCTTAATGTTTTCTTCAGTTAGAAGGGTTCCGTTTGTTGCCATAACAAGCTGCATCCTTGTATTTTCAAAGGCAAATTTTATGATGTCATAAATGTCTTCCCTTAAAAGAGGTTCTCCACCTGTGATTGCAAACTTCACAGGTCCAAAGTTTTCCCATATATCCATTATAAGAGCTTTTGCTTCCTCAGTTGTAAGTTCATCAGGCCACTTTTTGTTTTTTCCAGACTCTATTGAGCAGTGTTTACACTCAAGATTACATTCGTTTGTGCATGCCCAGACAAACTCTCCAGGCAGATATGAAAAGCAGCCAAGTCCAACGGTGTCATTATCAAAGATATATTCAAGATTAACAGCCATTTTTGCCTCCTTTAGTAAAATTCCCTTAAATTTTAACACATTAAAAGTTTCTATTTTTATCGGTTTTCAAATTGGAGGTTTTGGATGAAAATTCTTATATTTCAAACAGCCTTTATAGGGGATCTTGTGCTTGCTTCTTCTCTTATTAAATCTGTGAAGAAAACTTTTTCTGAAAGCTCAGTTTCTCTTGTTTGCAAAAAAGGGTATGAAAGTATTTATAAGAGGTTTGAGTATCTTGATGAGGTGATTCCTTATGATAAAAAAGGGATAAGAGGATTTGCCGCTCTTTTGAAAGAGAAAAGGTTTGATGTCGTTTTCTCCCCTCACCGTTCTCACAGAACATCTACGGTGCTTTTTCTTGCCAGAATACCTGAAAGAATAGGCTTTGATAATTCAGGTTTCTCTTTTCTTTACACAAAAAAAGTTAAGTATGAAAAGGGACTTCATGAAGTTGAAAGAAATATAAAGCTGCTTCTTTCATATAAGTCAGATGCGGTAGTTGACTTAAAACCGGAACTTTATGTTTCTGATAGTGAGAAAGGGCAGGTACTTGAGAAATTTGGAATAGGTGCACCTTATGCTGTTATTTCTCCCGGTTCTGTATGGCCGACAAAAAGGTGGATTCCTGAATATTTTGCAAAGGTTGCTCTGTTTTTAAAAAGGAAAGGTTTAGTTCCTGTTATTGCAGGAGGTCCTCAAGACAGGGAGATTGCGGAGACAGTTGCAAAAGGCGCGAAAGGAGCGGTAAATACAGCAGGGAAAACGTCGTTAAGAGAGTTTATGGCTCTTATATCCCAGGCTCAAGTTGTTATAACAAACGATTCATCACCTACCCATTTTGCTGTGGCTTTTGATAGACCTGTTGTTACGATTTTTGGACCCACTGTGAAGGAGTTTGGATTTTATCCCTATTCTAAAAAGGGAAGAGTAGCGGAAATAAACCTTTACTGCAGACCGTGTGGAATTCATGGAGGTAAAAGATGTAAAGAAAAACACTTTAAATGTATGAGAGATTTAACCCCAGAAAAAGTTATTCCGCTGGTGGAAGAGGTGTTAAATTCCGAATTAAAATTATGAAAAATCTTTCAAAGGTAGGGGGTGAGCACATTCTCCCCACCCTTTTCCAATACCCCCAGCCTATTAGCCACCACAAAAACATCCTCAAGCAGCACAACAGGGAAACAAGCAACATTAAGATTAAACAAACAATCCCACTTACTCTTTAAAACCTCAAAAGGCGTTCTCCCATTCATACC
>NZ_FZOB01000021.1:2255-5386 GCF_900188395.1 Desulfurobacterium atlanticum
GCCAGCAGGCGATGAAGGGCGTGGTAAGCTGCGAAAAGCCCCGGCGAGGCGCAAACGGCTGAAGACCCGGGGATGCCCGAATGGGGAAACCCGGCAGGCAGATAGCCTGTCATCCCGCGCGAGCGGGAGGTGAGACCCTCCGAACTGAAACATCTCAGTAGGAGGAGGAAAGGAAATCAACCGAGACTCCCTGAGTAGCGGCGAGCGAAAGGGGAAGAGCCCAAACCGTGTGAGTGTTAAAGCTGGCAGGCGTTGCTCACACGGGGTAGTGGGACACACCTGGAGGAGGCTGCCACCTCCTCGGGGAGTTACAAAGGTTCTGGGTAGCCGAATGGTCTGGAAAGGCCAGCCGCAGAAGGTGAAAGCCCTGTAGGCGAAACCCGGAGCTCTCCCTGGGGTGTGATCCCAAGTACCGCGGGACACGAGGAATCCTGCGGGAATCAGGGGGGACCACCCTCCAAGGCTAAGTACTCGCTGGCGACCGATAGCGCATAGTACCGTGAGGGAAAGGTGAAAAGAACCCCGGGAAGGGGAGTGAAAGAGAGCCTGAAACCGTGTGCCTACAAGCGGTCGGAGCCTGCGCAAGCGGGTGACGGCGTACCTTTTGCGTAATGGGCCAGGGAGTTACTCTCAGCGGCGAGGCTAAGCCGGTAGGCGGAGCCGTAGGGAAACCGAGTCCGAACAGGGCGAATAGTCGCTGGGAGTAGACCCGAAACCGTACGATCTATCCATGGCCAGGTTGAAGTCCGGGTAACACCGGATGGAGGACCGAACCCACCAGTGCTGAAAAACTGGGGGATGAGCTGTGGATAGGAGTGAAAAGCTAATCGAGTACGGAGATAGCTGGTTCTCCCCGAAATAGCTTTAGGGCTAGCCTCACGGAAGAGTCTGCTGGAGGTAGAGCTACTGGTAGGGCTAGGGCCCCGAGAGGGGTACCGACCCCTGCCAAACTCCGAATGCTGGCAGATGCTCCGTGGGAGTCAGACCGTGGGGGATAAGCTTCATGGTCGAGAGGGAAAGAGCCCAGACCGCCAGCTAAGGTCCCCAAGTGATGGCTAAGTGGTAAAGGAAGTGCGCTCGCTAAGACAGCCAGGAGGTTGGCTTAGAGGCAGCCATCCTTTAAAGAGTGCGTAACAGCTCACTGGTCGAGCGAGCGTGCGCCGAAAATGTAGCGGGGCTCAAGCCATCCACCGAAGCTGCGGGATGTGACGCCAGTCACATCGGTAGGGGAGCGTTCCCTGCGGGCTGAAGTTACACCGTAAGGTGTGGTGGACTGCAGGGAAGTGAAAATCCTGGCATGAGTAGGCGATAAGGAAGGTGAGAAGCCTTCCCGCCGAAAGCCCAAGGTTTCCAGGGGAAGGCAAGTCCGCCCTGGGTTAGCCGGCCCCTAAGGCGAGGCCGAGAGGCGTAGCCGATGGGAAGCGGGTTAACATTCCCGCGCCACTCCAGTGGAGCGATGGGGGTGACGCAGGAGGATAGCCCGACCCGGGCGAAGGTAGACCCGGGCCAAGGTAGTAGGGGGGAGGTGCAGGCAAATCCGCACCTCCATAACCCCGAGAACTGATGGGGAGGCTCATAAGAGCCGAAGCGGGTGACTCCACACTGCCGAGAAAGAACCTCTAAGCGATGAAGCTGGAGTGACCGTACCGCAAACCGACACAGGTGGGCGGGTGTAAAAGCACCAAGGCGTTCGGGGGAACCCTCCATAAGGAACTCGGCAAAATGACCCCGTAACTGCGGGAGAAGGGGGGCCTCTGGAGGTGAAGGGCTACACGCCTGGAGCCTTTGGAGGCCGCAGAGAATAGGCGGTGGCGACTGTTTACCAAAAACACAGGTCTCCGCAAACTCGTAAGAGGAAGTATGGGGACTGCAACCTGCCCAGTGCCGGAAGGTTAAGGGGAGGGGTGCAAGCCCTGAACCGAAGCCCCGGTAAACGGCGGCCGTAACTATAACGGTCCTAAGGTAGCGAAATTCCTTGTCGGGTAAGTTCCGACCTGCATGAATGGTCCAACGACTGCCGCACTGTCTCATGGAGGGTCCCGGCGAAATTGTAGTCTGGGTGAAGATGCCCAGTACCCGTGGCAGGACGGAAAGACCCCGTGAAGCTTTACTGCAACCTGGCATTGCTATCTGGCCTGTGCTGCGCAGGATAGGTGGGAGCCTGGGAAGTCCGCCCTCCGGGGCGGATGGAGGCGCCGGTGAGATACCACCCTGCACAGGTTAGGTAGCTAACCTAGGGCACTGGATCGTGTTCGGGGACAGTGTCAGGCGGGCAGTTTGACTGGGGCGGTCGCCTCCTAAAAGGTAACGGAGGCGCCCAAAGGTCCCCTCAGCGCGGTCGGCAATCGCGCGTAGAGTGCAAGGGCATAAGGGGGCTTGACTGCGAGACTGACAAGTCGAGCAGGTGCGAAAGCAGGGCTTAGTGACCCGGCGGTTCTGAGTGGAAGGGCCGTCGATCAACGGATAAAAGCTACTCCGGGGATAACAGGCTGATCGGTCCCGAGAGCTCACATCGACGGACCGGTTTGGCACCTCGATGTCGGCTCGTCGCATCCTGGGGCTGAAGCAGGTCCCAAGGGTTGGGCTGTTCGCCCATTAAAGCGGCACGCGAGCTGGGTTCAGAACGTCGTGAGACAGTTCGGTCCCTATCCGCCACGGGCGCAGGAGGCTTGAGGGGAGCTGCTCCTAGTACGAGAGGACCGGAGTGGGGGCACCTCTGGTGTACCAGCTGTGGTGCCAGCCGCACCGCTGGGTAGCCAAGTGTCCAAGGGATAACCGCTGAAGGCATCTAAGCGGGAAGCCCACCCCAAGATTAGGCCTCCCTTGGCGTTAAGCCAGTAAGGCCCCTGGGAGACTACCAGGTAGATAGGCCGCAGGTGGAAGCCCGGTAACGGGTGGAGCTGAGCGGTACTAATCGGCCGAGAGCCTCGGCCTTCTATCTACTACAGGCCTTAGCTCCCTTATTTGGTTGTCAAAACCAACAATTGAATATGAATGGTAAGAGATAGCCTGGTGCCCATAGCGGCGGGGAAACACCCGTTCCCATTCCGAACACGGAAGTTAAGCCCGCCAGCGCCGATGATACTGCCCTGGAGACGGGGTGGGAAAGTAGGGCGGTGCCAGGCTTTTTT
>NZ_FZOB01000022.1 GCF_900188395.1 Desulfurobacterium atlanticum
GGTATGAATGGGAGAACGCCTTTTGAGGTTTTAAAGAGTAAGTGGGATTGTTTGTTTAATCTTAATGTTGCTTGTTTCCCTGTTGTGCTGCTTGAGGATGTTTTTGTGGTGGCTAATAGGCTGGGGGTATTGGAAAAGGGTGGGGAGAATGTGCTCACCCCCTACCGGAGTAAAGGTTACTCCAACTTTTATTTTTGAAGATGGAACAGTGATAGAAGGTGCTCAAATAAAGGCAGTTGAAAATAAGCTTGCAAATTCTAAAAACATCAGTAATATTTATAGATGAAGTAAGGAATGAGCGAGAGGTAATAATGAAAATAGCAAAGATTACATCTAAAGGTCAGATTACTATCCCTGCAAATATAAGAAAAAAGTTAAAAACACAGTTTGTTTCCGTAGAATTGAAGGGAGATACCCTTATCCTAAAACCCGTTAAAGATGCTGGGGGAATTCTCAGCAAATATGCCATAGAAAAATCTTATGAGAAAATAAAAGAGAGGGAGGAGAAGGTTATTGAGGAAGGGTTCACGGAAAGAGAAAATACTTGATACAAACGTGATACTGAGATATCTTTTGAAAGATGATAATGATCTTTATCTTAAAGCCGAAAAAATAATAAACTCTGTAAAAAGCGGTGAATGCTATCTTTTTATTCCTCAGGCTGTTTTTGTTGAAGTTGTCTTTGTCCTGCAAAAGCTGTACAAAGTTCCCCGGAACGAGATAGTTAATGCTCTTAACTTTTTTCTGTTTCTAAAGGGATGCAAAGTTCAGGATAAAGAAGTTATAGAAAAAGCTCTGGTAATCTATAAAACTACCAATCTGAGTTTTGTAGATGCTCTTCTGTGTGCTTTTAAAAGGGGAAGAAAGTATTTGCTTGAAACCTTTGATAAAGATCTGATAAAAAAATGTACAGATTGATCATCTCCATTGTAGAGAAAGAAAGCGGCCTCTTTTTAACCGCTCTTGTATCTTTCTGGATTTTTACAGGAGTGGGCATTCTTGTGGATCTTTTGAGAAACCGGAAAGAACAGGCTGAAAGAAAAGCGATAGAAGCTGTCTTTTACGGACTTATTTTCATAATCTCTTTGTTTATATACACCTGTTTAAAATACACAGCTGTTGCCGAAGGAAACTATCACAGAATCCTGGCTGATATAGAAAAACCTGTTTTCTTGCTTGTTTCCAGTTTTCATCCCGGAGCAGAGATACTCTCATTCTTTTATGAACATGTCTGGCTTGCACTTAACTTTATTCCCCCTTTTCTTATAGTTTTTTCACACCGCAGCAGAAGAAGATTTTTTGTTACCTTTTATCTTCTTTATCTTTCATCCGCTGCTATCTATATTCTCTTTCCGGTTAAATCTCCGGTTTTTGAATTTTCGTTTAAAAATCTTCCTCAGGATGTTGCCTTATTTCACAGTTTGACGGCAAATGATACCCTGTTCCTTAAGCAGCATGGTTATGTAAGCAGATTCCCTCTGTATGCCGATACAGCTTTTCCGTCCCTTCATGTTGCTTATACCTTCCTTATCTATCTGATTGCTCCGGAAAAATTAAAACTTCCGGCATTTTTCCTTTACCTGGTGATATTTGCCGGAAGTGTTCTTCTTGGTTTTCATTATTTGAGCGACGGGATTGCCGGCACCGCTCTAACTCTTTTTGCCTGGAAAATTGCGGGAGAGATTGATGAGAAAATTGATAGCCTGGCAGGACGGAAAGTTTTTAAAAAGCTTTTTGATTGAAAATAGGTGGGATATAAGGAGTTCCGAGGAGATTCAGCAGCTGCTTGAGAAAGTTCACAGAAGAGGATATCTCACCTGCGGTTGTAAATCTCCGGAGGGGGAATATCTGAAGCTTTACGTGAAAAAATACAGGAACTCTTTCTATATTGCTTCCTATCCCGGTGTGAAAGATTTTCACTCTTACAGATGTCCATTTTTTTCAGGCCTTGAGAAGTTTATAAAAGAAACAGAAGATGGCATGTCTGTAAGTCCCGGGATATTTCACAGGAGCGGAATTGCAGAAAGAATATTCAATCGGCTTATTTTCCATCTGTTTGCAGAAAGTTACTATTTTGCTTTTAATATAAAGAATAAAGGAGTGAGCAGGTTTTCCGGGAATATAGAGAAGCCTTCCGGAAAAGAGATTGTCAGGGTTTTTGTCAGATATTTAAGAGAGCGGCTTAAAGTTTCCGGAAAGGATTTTGATGAATTTCTTATAAAAAGTGAGATTAAATGTAACAGCGGAATAATTTTTTCTTTTGAGGAACTTGATAGAGCGGTTAAAGCAAACGGTTATGTCGTATTTTGCGATAAAGACAGGGGAAGGGAAAGACAGGTATATTTTCCGTTGAACAGTTTCCAAAAAAAGAGAAGAATAATGGGAGATTTCTTTCCCCCGCTCTTTTTTGTTTCCTTTTACAGGCCGGGTAATCTTTTGAGATTGTTTTTATTTAGAATTTTTGAAGGAATACCCGTGAAATCGGAATCTGAAAGAGATTTTGTCAGGATTGAGAAAACTGTTTTAAAGCCTTTAACAAGAGGATTTGATAAGGTGCTGACAGCAGAAGTTTTGAAGAAATTGAAGGGAAAGCTGTTGAACATGAAAATTCCGGATTTTGTTGTTTTTGGGGATGGAGCGGTTGTTCTGAAGTATCGTGATAAAGATATTGAAATCAGATAGAAACTTGCCGACTGTCCAATTTGCAATGTGGTGAGTTTTGATAAGAACAAAAACCTCAAAAAATCATAAATTACAAAAATAGGCGTTGATTTAACCGGATGACTGGAGCAATCATGCACCCGGCAATAGTGACAGTTAACTGTGCATACAAAAACTGTATAACAGAGGAGAAATTAGCAGAACTTATAAAAAAACAGGAATTCCCGAAAGTGTATCCTCTGAATGAACAGATAGAGGTTTTCTTTTCTGAAGTGCCTGTTTCTGCTGTTCTATCATTCTGTAATAAACACAAAATAACCGTGGAAGAACTCAAAAACTACTATGAACAATATATAAAACCAAAGTTTAAAAATAAGAGATTAGAGGAGTTATGGAATATTTTGTAAGCTGGAAAAGAGAAGTTTTAAATCTGCTTAAAATTGCAATCGGTTGTTTAAAAGAAGCTGGAATTCCTGATAATGAATGGACCTTTGGCGGTGGTAGCGCTTTAATGTTTTACTATTGGCACAGAGAAAGTAAAGATATTGACATACTCATTACAGATCCTCAATACTTGACAATGCTATCTCCAAGGCTTAACAATTATGCTGAAAGTATAGCTATCTATTATGAAGAAGCCTCTAACTTTGTAAAAATATCAGCAGGAGACAGGGAAATAGATTTTATAGTTGCTCCCAACTTAAGTGGAATTGCACCTGTTAGGGAAAAATTGAATCCGGACATAGAAATATTTGTAGAACAACCGGAAGAGATACTTGCCAAAAAATTTTTTTATAGAACTGAAAGCTTGAAAATAAGAGACTTTTTAGATGCCTATGTTGTTTTAAAAGACTTGGAGAAAACCGAGAGAGTTAAAGCAGTTTTTAAAGAACTTTTAAAAGGAAAAGAACAGATTTTAAAGAACAGAGCCGCTTTTTTACAGGAAGCGATGATGAATAAAGGGATTTTAAATATTTTAAAGGAACTTTCAGTTTCTCCAGCTCTAATAAAAGAAATTCCTGGAGACTTTATCCGGATAGTGGCAACGGAAATTTTTGGTTTTGAGAAGCCTGAAGTAGAGAGGAATCCTGGAAGGTAGTCAGGGTGAAAAAATATTAAGCAGGAGGGGCAAAGCCCCTCATATTATTTCTCTTTTTTGTCAATTTCATGGTTTATTATTAAAATTCCTCCTGCAAATATCACAACTGCTAAACTCATCAATATCAGTGCAACTATAGGGTCAATGGTAGTAGTATTCATTTCCCACCTCCTTTTGTGATTTTATTGTCCCGGGGACTTTTTGTCAATTCCTCTGGAAATAACCCCCTGCATAGGTATACACATACTCCCCACCCACACCAAAGGAAAAAGGCTGCCCACCTGGTAGTTAAAATATTAAGAGCACTAAACATTCAAATTTTCAGAAAACCAAAACCACTACCAGGAGGACAACCATGCAGCTAAATATAAACCTATACCACG
>NZ_FZOB01000023.1 GCF_900188395.1 Desulfurobacterium atlanticum
GGAGGAATAAAATGGCTAAAGAAAAATTTGAAAGGACCAAACCCCACAAGAACGTGGGAACTATAGGACACGTAGACCATGGTAAGACAACACTAACAGCTGCGATCACACACTGTCTTGCCCTCAAAGGAATGGCCCAGGAAGTATCTTACGACAACATTGACAAAGCCCCAGAAGAAAGGGAAAGGGGTATCACAATCGCTACTGCTCACGTTGAGTACGAATCTGAAAAGTACCACTACGCTCACGTTGACTGTCCAGGACACGCTGACTACATCAAAAACATGATTACCGGTGCTGCTCAGATGGATGGTGCTATTCTTGTTGTTTCTGCTGCTGATGGCCCAATGCCACAGACAAGAGAGCACGTTCTTCTTGCAAAGCAGGTTAACGTTCCATACATCGTTGTATTCCTGAACAAATGTGATATGGTTGATGATGAAGAGCTTCTTGAACTTGTAGAACTTGAAGTTAGAGAGCTTCTTAACGAATATGATTTCCCAGGTGATGAAGTACCGGTTATCAGAGGATCTGCTCTTAAAGCTCTTGAGTGTACATCACCAGAGTGTCCAGACTGTCAGCCAATTTATGAACTTGTAAAAGCTCTTGATGAGTATGTGCCAGAGCCAGTAAGAGAAACAGACAAACCTTTCCTTATGCCTATTGAGGACGTATTCTCTATTTCTGGACGTGGTACAGTTGTTACAGGAAGAGTTGAGAGGGGAGTTCTCAAAGTTGGAGAGGAAGTTGAGATTGTTGGTTTAAGGGAAGAGCCTATTAAGACTGTTGCTACAGGTATTGAGATGTTTAGAAAGCTTCTTGATGAAGCTCTTCCAGGTGACAACATTGGTGTTCTCTTAAGAGGTGTTGCAAAGGATGATGTTGAAAGGGGAATGGTTGTAGCAAAGCCTGGTTCTATTAAGCCTCACAAGAAGTTTAAGGCTGAAGTTTATATTCTTTCTAAAGAGGAAGGTGGAAGACATACACCGTTCTTTAATGGATATCAGCCACAGTTTTATTTCAGAACAACTGATGTTACAGGAAAGGTTCAGCTTCCTGAAGGTGTAGAGATGGTTATGCCTGGTGATAATGTTACTTTTGAGGTTGAGCTTCTTAAGCCCGTTGCTATTGAGGAAGGGCTTAGATTCGCTATCCGTGAGGGTGGTAGAACTGTAGGTGCAGGTGTTGTTACTGAGATT